>SKYC01000079.1 GCA_007128085.1 Saprospiraceae bacterium
TAAATCCGTATGGCCAGATAAATCAAGAGTGTAAATACCATCAAACCCAGAAAGCCGTAGAGAAGACTGATGTTTTGTTTGACTACGGCGAGCAGCACGATGGCCACCAAAAAGACGGTTGGAACCTCGTTCCAGATTCTCAATTGATTGGAATTGTATTTGAAGACTCCTTTTCTTTGTTGCAAATAGATGAAGTGAAGGCTGAAGTGGTACAAATACAACATCAGGACGAGTCCCAACTTGATTTGCAGCCAGACCGGAAAGATGGGGTACTTGAATAAAAGCCATATTCCGACTATGAGTGTAAGAATGGCGGATGGCCAGGTAATTCCAAAGAGCAATCGCTTGATCATTATGGCAAACTGGCGCTGGAGAATCCCCTTTTCGGGTTCCGGTTTATCCAATGCTTCGCGATTGTAAATAAACAAACGACACAGGTAAAACATGCCGCTAAACCAGGTAATTACGAATATAATGTGCAGTGCCTTAAGGTAAAAAAAGTCCATTATTCACGGTATTCTTTGACCAGCGTTTCAATGGTGGATACCCAATCAGAACGCAGATTCAGGCAGGGTATCATTTCAAAGGATTCTCCACTGTTTTCGTGGAATATCTCTGCTCCCTCTCCCGCAATTTCCTCAAGTGTTTCCAGGCAATCACTCACAAAGGCGGGGCAGACCACCAGCAGTTTTTTAATGCCCTCTCCAGGCAGCTTTTTAAACCGATCTGCAGTGAATGGCTCCAGCCATTTATCGGGCCCCAGTCTGGATTGGAATGAGTAAGAATACTTTTCCTCCGGGATGTTCAGCTGTTTGGCTACCAAATGAGTGGTTTTGATTACCTGGTGCCGGTAACATTCCCGGTGAGCGGGCGATTCTACCTGGCAGCAATTATCGCACTTCAGGCAGTGTTTTCCGGTTATATCGGACTTCCTGATGTGTCTTTCCGGAACCCCGTGATAGCTGAAAAGCAAATGATCGTGGTCTTTTTCGAGATAGGGTGCAATGCTCGCTGCCAGGGATCGGATGTAATCGGGATGATTGTAATAGGGTTTAACGACGGACAAGCTGAAAGGATAGTTGCCCTCTCGGTGGGCTTTTTTGACGTGCAGCACCGCGGTTTCATAGCTACTCATGGCGTAGTGAGGGTAGAGCGGCACCAGAACCATTTCTTTTAAATCCGGATTTTCTTCCAGGGCTTTGTCCAGAGCGGATTGGGGTGTGGGGCTGGCATAGCGCATACACATGTATGTGGGCAAAGCGGTTTTGGCAGCGACTTTTTTGGTGAGTTCAGCAGTAATGTGTATCAGAGGCGAGCCATTGTCCGTCCAGATCGATTGGTAATTTTTGGCACTTTTTGGAGCTCTCAAGGGAACCAGGATGCCTCTTATCAAAAGGAATCTGAAAAACCACGGAATGTCAATAACCCGCTCATCCATCAGGAATTCATTGAGATAAGTTTTTACATCCCTGACCTCGTAAGAATCAGGTGATCCCAGATTGGCCAGTAAAATTGCTTTTTCACTCATGGCTTGTTTTTTTGATTCAAATTGCACCGGAAAATACCTGCTCCTTCTTCTTTTTTCGCCACAACCGCGCATCGATGGCTGCACATATATTGCGAACGAGTATAGCCCCTTTGGGAGTAACCTCAATTAAGTTTTCATCCAACGCAACCAGCCCGTCTTTCTGAAGTTCAGCCAGCTTGTCAAAGGCGTGACTCAAAAACTCCTTGTCCAACACATTCATTTCTACTATTGTTTTACCCTTGCACATCAATTCCAGTATGTTCTTTCTCAGGCTCAAATCTTCCTCATTGAGCAAATGACCGTTGGTAAAGGGCAGTTCGCCATTATTCACTCTTTCCTGGTATGCAGCAATGTCTTTTTCATTTTGGAAAAAAGCGCCCCAGGCATCGCTGATACTGGATGCGCCCAGGCCAATAATTAGATGATTATTGGTCGTGGTGTAGCCCATAAAGTTTCGGTGCATCTCTCCAGTGGCAGCAGCTTTGAGGAGTTTGTCTTCCGGTAGTGCAAAGTGGTCCATCCCCACTGGCGTATAACCGGCCTCTCTCAGCCAGTCATTACCCATCATATACATCCTGAGTTTTTCCTCGGGAAGGGGTAGATCCGCTTCGGTATACCTCCGCTGAGCTTTGCTCTTCCAGGGTACATGTGCATAGGAATAATAGGCAATCCTCTCTGGTTTGAGTTTTTTGATTTGCTCAATGGTGTATCCAATACTCGACAGACTCTGATGGGGTAGTCCGTAGACCAAATCTATATTTACACTGTTGTAATCGTATTTTCTTGCCCAGTTGACTACCTCTTCCGTGGTTTCAAAGCTCTGGATGCGGTTGATGATAAACTGCACGCCGGGATCAAAATCCTGCACTCCCAGGCTGATTCGGTTAAATCCCATAGCTGCCAGTTCACTCAGGTGTTTTTCGGTCGTGTGGTTGGGATGAACTTCCACGCTGAATTCCTGATCTCCGGCTATATCGGCATCCTTCAGAATGGTTCCGATTAAAAGTTTAAGGTTCTCGGGACTAAAAAAAGTGGGCGTTCCCCCACCCAGGTGAATTTCTTTTATCAGTGGCCTGGATGGAAAAATATCCAGATACATTTGCCATTCCTTTAAAACGGCTTCAATATAGGGAGTTTCTACCTTGTGATTTTTGGTAATGCGCTTGTTGCAGGCACAAAAGGTACACAAGCTTTCACAAAA
>SKYC01000184.1 GCA_007128085.1 Saprospiraceae bacterium
GCATCGGTCACGGGAATCCTGGTATTTGTGGAATCCAGTATCTCTGTTCTGACGGTCGGCACATTGTACCGTCCCATTTTTGATAAAATGAAAATTTCGCGAGAAAAACTGGCCTACATTGCGGATTCCAGTTCAGCTCCGGCTTGTATATTGATCCCGCTGAATGCGTGGGGAGCCTTTATCATGGGTCTGCTGGCCGCACAGGGGTTCAGCGATCCCTTTCAAACCATGATCAGGGCCGCCATGGTAAACTTTTACGCCATTCTCGCCCTTTTGCTGGTGTTTGTTCTCATACTTACGCAGTGGGATTTCGGTCCGATGAAAAAAGCGGAAAAGAGGGCGCGGGAAGAAGGAAAGTTGATGGAAGATCACGCCAGGCCGATGATCTCAGAAGAACTTACCGACATTGAGGTGAAAAAGGGAATACCGATCCGGGCATCGAACATGATCGTCCCCATCGCCATAATGGTGCTAATGATGCCCATTATGCTCGGGCTGACCGGATGGGAGTCAGCGCTTGAACAACGACCGGATGAACCCGCATTCTCAAAATTTCTCTTCGCCATCGGCCAGGGTTCAGGCTCCATAGCGGTTTTGACTGCTGTAGTGGCCTCCCTTGTTTTATCTATGTTCTACTACAAGGTTCAGGGACTCTTTAACCTCGGAGAATTGGTAGACATGACGATGAAGGGAATCAGTGGATTGATCCCTTTGGCTCTGTTGATGTTGTTGGCCTTTGGAATCAGTGACATCTGTCGGGAAATGCAGACGGGAGCCTATGTGGCAGATGCAGCTTCAGCGCTCTTTAGTCCGGCTCTTGTACCCATGCTGGTGTTTTTGATCAGCGCATTTATAGCTTTTTCAACAGGTACCTCCTGGGGTACATTCGCCATAATGATTGCCATTTCTGTACCTATGGCCGAAGCCATGGATGCACCGATGATTTTGACCATTTCTGCTGCTTTGGGAGGAGGGATTTTTGGAGACCACTGTTCTCCCATCAGCGATACCACCATATTGTCGAGCATGGCCTCGGCTTCGGACCACATCGATCACGTGCGCACTCAATTGCCCTATGCACTCTTCGCGGGCGTACTGTCCGCCGGCATTTATCTGGGCCTGGGATTTATGTACACCTGAGTTGGGTTACAGACCATGATTTAAATCTTTGTAGTTCTTAGAAGTTCAACGGGCAAAAAATTCAGGTAAATTTACCGGCCCGGGAAGCTAAGCTATTTCTCCTGTTTCTGCCTTGAAAAAGCCTCGCGAAGCTTTTATTCAAAACTAATGAAATCTTCGGGATTGACCGGTTGGCCATCCATCCACAATTCAAAGTGAAGGTGGGGGCCATCCGTTTGGGTACCCGTATTTCCAATTATGGCAATCGCCTCACCGGCCCTTACCCGGTCACCGGTTTTTTTAAAAGCGTAGGCATTGTGTTTGTAAAAACTCATAATATTGCCCTCGTGAATGATGCCCATGGAGTTGCCCGTTTGGAGGGTCCAGTCATTCATAAACACCACCCCGTCCATAATGGCTTTTACCGGGCTGTCCTTTGGGGCGATGATATCCACACCAAAGTGATCCACCGATGGATCAAAAGTCATACTGAGGATGCCTTTCAACGGTGGCACCAATTGCATGTCCATTGCATTGGAAGAGGGTTGTACATTGTCGAAACTGAGTATATCCCTCATATCGACCTCTCTTCTCAGGTAGTCGTCTTCGGGAATCCTTTCGGGGATAACCACATCGTCGGGAATTCCATTTTCATCGGAATTCTCCATACGCGTTCCCCTCAGGACATCCTCTTCCGTCTCAAATTCACCTCTGAGAATCCGACTCAATGACTCGGTGTAAATCATTTGCGCCTCCAATTCTTCGGACAGGGCGGTGACCTTCCTGTTCATTTCTATAAACTCTCTGGTTTCTGAATAATCGGCATACCCCGGCACAAAAGTCCGCAGAGGAGAGAAGATCAAAAGCGACAAAGCAATGGCGGCGGACAATATACATATGACCGATATCAATAAATACAGATTCAGCAAACTCAGATTAAATGATGTCTTCTCCTCAAGGGTTTCATTATTGAGGATGATCAGCCTGAATGGTGTTCTCAAGCTGCTGAAAAAACCCTTTTTCCGGGATGGGGAATCCTGATCCATCAATTAATTGTTATAATTCGGTTTTTTAAAATAATTTTGCAGTGCAATCGGTTTCACCTTTTTAAATTTTTATGCCTTAGGACTCAAAAATTAAAACTTAAAAAATGAGTGTCCGGCAGTAAAAATAACGGTCAGGATCTGTTTTATCGGGCGACCTTAAAAGCCGGAGCAAATTGAAATTAATTTCACGGTTTTCTGTTATATATCATCAACTGGCTGACTGCAAAATTACTGCAAAGTAAAAGCTATTAATTGTATAACTGAAATGACGGCTAATAATTTTAAGGTGAAATGCGTTTTTTAGTGAACAGGCAGATTATTTAAAAGAATTCACTCGCCAAACATTCCGGCTAAAAGGGTCGGTTTTACAGTGATGGTTTCTGATGTTTTTTACCTGTGATAAAAAATACAGGCACGAGAAATGATGCCGGGAAAAATTTTAATGAATGATAAAAATCCTCCAAAGAAAAGTAAGTGTTGTTCTCCTGGGACTGGTTTTTTTGCTATCCATTCCTTCGTGCACCTCTTATAAAAAGAAAGGGGAATTGTCCAAGGTTGGCCAAATGTACGAGAACATGACGGCCTATTACAACGGCTACTTCAATGCCAATGAACTGTACGAAGAATCCATCCGCAATATCGAGAGATCGCACAGAGACAATTACAATCAAATTTTACCCATCTTCCCCTATCAGGCCGCTGAAAACGTCGAGTCTGAACACGCCAATCTGGAGCTGGCCATGGAGAAAGTTTCAAAAGTGGTTGCTCTGAGAAGAGCCAGTGACTGGACCGATGATTGTTACCTGATGCTGGCCAAGTGTCAATACGTAAAAAAGGATTACGAGTCGGCGGAAAAAACCCTGAATTACCTGGTTCACTATTTTGATCCCAATCAAGGGTCGGGGCCGGAAAAAGTAACGGAAACAAGGTCCAGAACTGCATACAACCGGGATGTTGAAATCCGGCAACGACAAAACAGAAGACAGGTAGAGAGGGAGAGAAGACAAAACAGGAGACAAGCAGAAAGAGAGAGGAGACAAGCCAGAAGGGAAGCGGAGAGAAAACGACAGCAGGCGCAGAGAGATCGGCAAAGAGGCCGCACTCCCACCCGCACAGAAAGATCCTCAGAAAGGGATCAGGTAGCAAAAGACACGAGTAGTACGGAAAGCAGGCAGCGCACTGCCCCCCAACCGACCTCCACTCAACAGGAGGACAAGACCGTAGCCACCGGTCTATTTGAAAGATCGCCCGCCTACAATGAGGCGAGAATCTGGATGGCAAAAAACTATATCGAGAGGGATCAATACAGCAGGGCCACAACCAACCTCCAACAGGTATTGGGGGTACAAGAGTTGTCCGATGAATTGAGGGCAAAAGCCAATCTGGTTGAAGCCCACCTTCAAATATCGCGCTCTGAATACACCCATGCCATTGAGCCACTCGAAAGGGCTATCGATCTCACCCGGGATCGTCAAAAGCGCGCCAGGTATTCTTTTATTCTGGGGCAGTTGTACCAGAAACAAGGCAACCTCAGAATTGCCGCCACCCATTTCGAAAATGCAGCGGGATGGACCAACGACTTTGAGCTGGAATTCAATGCAAACCTAAACCTGGCGCTATCCACGCAAAGCAGTTATGACGGATCCCTGAGTCAATTGGAACGCTTTGCCCGCGATCGAAAAAACGTTAACTTCAGAGATAAAATTTATTACACCATCGGGATGCTGCACCTCAATGAAGGGAATGACATCGAAGCCATGGAAGCATTTGAACAGGCCCTTGAATACGATTCCGGCAATAGGTACCAGGAAAGAGAAGTCCTTTATTCCCTGGCCAACATCCACCTGCAGCAAGAAAATTTCGCCGAGGCAGCTACTTATTTTGAACGCACCAAATCCGTAATGCCTCAAACCGACGAGAGATACAGAGAAGTCGATCGCATGGCGGGATCCCTGGCCGAATTGGCCCGTTATTTTGAAAAACTCAACATCAATGATAGCTTGCTGATCGTAGCTCAATGGCCTGAAGAAAAGCAGAGAAAATGGGCCGAACGACAATTTGCCCGCGAGAGAGCCGCTCAGGAAGCAGAGCGCGCAGCCTCAGGCCCGGTGGCCACTAGAGAAAGTCGGGGTGCTGACGAGGGCACCGGATCCCTCGGACTTGGCGGAGGAAGAATGGGCGCAACTCCGCCCGGAAGGGGTGGACCGAGAGCCGGTCAACTGGAATCCAATTTCTTTGCCTACGATGACCGTCAGGTCAGAAGGGGAAAAAGAGAATTCGAACGAAAGTTTGGGAATAGGGAGCTGGTAGATGACTGGAGGCGTTCAAACAGCCGCTTTTATCAGTCACAAACCGGTGCGGGGGTAGCCGAAGCGGAATACATCCCGGAGAGGATTGTACCCGAGTCTAAAATTGAAGAATATCTGAACAAGCTGCCCAAAACAGAAGCGGAGAAGATGATCGCCAAACAGGGAGTGATTGATGCCCTGTTTTACCTTGGGGTCATTTTCAGAGAAAAAATGGAGAACTATCGCACTTCTGCAGAGTACCTCGAAAGACTCACCACTGAATTCGAGAGAAGCAGCCATGAACTGGAAGGCCTTTACTACCTCTATCTCGATTACCGGGATTTGGGTATGGAAGAGGAGAAAAAAGCCGTTCAAAACAAAATAATCAGGGTGTACCCCAACTCCAAATACGCCATGATTCTGAGAGACCCCAGCAATATGGAAGTACTCAGGGAGGAAGAAAACCGACTTCAGAATTATTACAAAACCATTTACAGTCATTTTGAAAAGGGAGACCACCAGGAGGTTCAAAAGAGAATCACCCGTTCCGTGGAACTCTTTGGCAGCGATCACGAATTCAGTTCTAAAATTGCCCTACTCAATGCAATGAGTAAGGGAAGTATCCACGGAAAAGAGGTCTATGTAGAACAGCTCCGGGAAATGATCGCCCAGCACCCCAACACTGCTGAAGAAACCAGAGCACGGGAAATTTTGAGGTTTTTGCAGGGAGATTCCGGTGCTTTTGAAAGGTACAGTGGAGAGGTGGAAACCGACCAGTTCGTTGCAGAGCCCGATAAAATGCACTACGTAATTGTCATTCTCCACAATTCGCGAGAGGTGCCCCTAAATGAAGCGCAGGCAAAAATATCGGAGTTCAATCAAAAGTACTACAAGCTCGCCGGTTTAAGGATTTCTAACCACTTTTTGGATTCACAGGCCGGTATTCCTCTGATTTTGCTCAGAAGTTTTAATGACAAAGACCAGGGGATGAGGTATATCAACGACGCTCGCAGTCTGAGTGAAGAATTTCTTCCGAGGGGAGCAGATTTTGAGTTGTACCCCATCACGCAGAGAAATTACCGGGAAATACTCAGAGAGCGAAGTGTGGTAAACTACAAAGCTTTTTTTGAACAAAACTACAAGTGAGGCATCACCGAATAATACTGGTTGAAAGGAAAACCCTTTTCCCGTGACTATTTCGGAAGTTGGAGTTCTACTTTTTTATTCCGCCAAAACTCATGTATTTAATTTCCATGTACTCCTCCAATCCATAGCGACTGCCCTCTCTGCCAATACCACTTTCCTTGATTCCACCAAATGGAGCGGAGGCATCGGAAATAAATCCTGAATTGACGCCCACCATTCCATACTCCAGCTCCTCGGCGCATATCCAGCACCTGGAGATATCTCTGGAGTAAAAATAGGCAGCCAGTCCGGACTGGGTATCGTTGGCCTGTTCAATCACCCGCCGGCCATCTTTAAAAGAACTGACCGCAGCCACGGGACCGAAAATTTCTTCCTTAAACACCCGCATTTCCTCCGTACAATTTTCTAAAATCACCGGGGGGTAAAACAAACTTCCATCCGCCTCCTGTTGACCTCTGTATCTCAGCCTGGCACCCTTTTCCAGGGCCTCTTCTACCATTTCACTTGCCTTTTTACAAGCGGCTTTATTGATCAGAGGCCCCAAATCAGATTGAGATTCCATGCCGGGACCGACTTTCAACTCCCTCACCTTTTTTTCAAACAATTCCATAAATTCACCGTAGATCGACTCGTGGAGAAAAATTCTATTGGCGGCTATGCAGGCTTGTCCGTTGTTCCTGAACTTGGCGGTCATCAGGCCGCTGACCGCTCTTTTAATGTCGGCGTCTTCAAAGACAATAAAAGGTGCATTGCCCCCCAATTCCAGGGATATTTTCTTCACCGTTTTTGCAGCGGCTGCCATCAATTTCTTTCCAACTGGGATCGAACCAGTAAAGGAAATCTTCCGCACCTCCGAATCCTCAAATACCGCCTTTGAAAATTCCTCTGGATCTGTTGGAGTCACTACATTTACCACCCCTTTCGGTATTCCTGCCTCCTCGGCCAGTGAGGCCAGAGCCAGTGCCGACAAGGGAGTCTCTTCCGATGGTTTGACCACCACCGTGCAACCGGCCGCGAGGGCGGGCGCCAATTTACGGGTGATCATGGCCGAGGGAAAATTCCAGGGTGTAATAGCAGCCACCACCCCCACCGACTGCCGAATGGTAACAAATCTGGATGAAGCGGCAGGTGCCGGTATGGTCTCACCGTAGGCCCGGATTCCCTCCTCCGCAAACCATCGAATAAAAGAAGAAGAATAGGTAATTTCTCCTTTGGCTTCCGAGAGCGGTTTTCCTTGCTCCATCGTCATGATCATCGCCAGGTCATTGCGTCTCTCCTTCACCAGAGAGAACCACTTTTTCATCAGTCGACTCCGGTCATAGGCAGTCCTATCCCGCCAGGAGGCCAGGGCAGCATGTGCCCTGTCAATGGATGACTTACAATCCCGGTAGCCAAAGTTCTTTATTTTGGCGATAAGCTGTTGGTTGGCAGGATTCGTCACTTCCAGTGCATCCTGTTCATCCGAACTCTCCCAATAGGTCTCTGCCAATTCCTTCCAATTCCGATGCTCATTGTACTTCATATTCGTTTTTTTACTTTTATCTTCAACTGTCGACGCAAAAATTAACCCTTTTAAACCACTACTTTATTTTCTTCCACTTGCAGTCATTGATTTCCTCCCATTCTTTTCCGCTCGCGATCATAAAAAAGATTTACATGTTAACAAACTCCTAAATCAGGGGTTGAAAATGAAAGGAGTTAAAAAATTCTGGTTTTAATTATACCAAAAGTAAAAATAAATTTATATTTACAGTATTGTTTAACTTTTAAATAAAACCACAATGATTAGAAATTTACTTATTATTTGTATGCTATTTGCGTCACACACTATTTTCGGTCAGCAGGTTATTACGCATAACCAATCGAATGAAGTGACAACAGGAATTCCCGGATGCGGCAGTGACGGCAATATGCCTCCAGTCATTACCAGCGATAATAATTACTTCAAAGCTTTCGACCTTTCCAACTTTGGTATAAACGAAGAATGGAGGGTTCATGAAGTTGAGTTTCCATTATTATTTGTAACAGGAGCTGGAGAAGATGGATACCCTGTAAGAGTAAGGGTTTGGCACAATACGGCAGGGCAATCATTTCCCTCAGGGAGTGTCACTTTGCTTGAGGAAGTCATCATTACTCCCGCTGATCACGATGAACCCGAATTTTTTCAAGTGGCTTTTGAGGACGCCATTGTACCAGTCGGAAGTGAACTCGTAGTCTCTATATCGTGGGACTCCGACATTGTTGACGATGGAGGAAACGGACTCGTGAGATTGCTTCTCGCTGGAAATGAAGCCGGTCAAACGGGACCTACTTTTATCCTTTCAAGTGGTTGTGGACTTGACCAGCCAACGGACTTGGCAGATATTGGATTCCCTGAGGCTCATGTAATTCTCAACGTAACCGGAGATGTAGTTTCTTCGAGCAGAGATCTGGAATTGGAAGGTGTTACACTTTCTCCGAATCCGGTCAGCGATTTCCTACACCTGGATATCCCCGCGGATGTTCAGATTGAGAGATTGTCTATGACTTCAATTTTGGGGAATCATATCCCTGTCAATCTGTTGTCAAACAATCAGGTCGATATGACAGCGCTACCCTCTGGAATGTATTTCCTTACTTTGGAAACCAACCAGGGCACCAGCACGAAAAGAGTTGTAAAGAAGTAATTACAGCTTTATCTGAAAAGTTATTTACAGGTCATGAATGAGCAATCATTTGTGACCTGTTTTTTTTTGTTCTATTTTTTCATACTGAGACTTATTCGCCCTCTTTTTTCATCCACCTCCAGCACCCTGACCTTTACCGATTGTCCGATCTGGAGAACTTCGGCCGGATTGCTGATGTATCGATCCGTAATTTGAGATATATGAATCATCCCATTCTGTTTGATCCCAATATCTACAAATGCTCCAAATTTAGCCAGATTGGTGATTACTCCATTGACTTCCATGCCCTCGCGGACATCGGCAATATCTCTGACTGGACTAAATTCTACGACAGTGGCTTTTCCTCTGGGGTCCAGCCCGGGTTTTTCCAGTTCTGACAGTATATCTGTAATAGTGGGTAGCCCCACATCTTTTCCGAGGTATTTTTCAGGCTTTATTAGCCTTTTTAAAGCGGGATTGCCCGCCATATCTTTAAGAGCAATACCCAGATCAACTGACATTTTTTTCAGCAGCGCATATCGCTCAGGGTGAACAGCCGTATTGTCCAAAGGGTTTTCACCGTCCGGTATTCGCAAAAAGCCGGCAGCCTGTTGATAAGCAACAGGTCCCAACCGCGGCACCTTTAGCAACTCCTCCCTGCTTTTAAAGTTCCCTTTTTCACTCCTGTAATTTACAATGGACTCAGACAGCCCGGGTCCCAGACCCGACACAAAACTCAATAAGTGCTTACTCGCTGTCTGTAAATTGATCCCCACAGAATTGACACCATATTCCACCACTTCAGTGAGTCTTTCCTTTAACAAATTCTGATCCACGTCGTGTTGGTACTGACCCACTCCAATGTGCTTGGGATCCAGCTTTACCAACTCTGCCAGCGGATCCATCAGGCGGCGACCGATACTCACCGCTCCCCTCACCGTGAGATCTAACTGAGGAAACTCTTCAATGGCCACTTCAGAAGCACTGTAAATGGAAGCCCCGGCCTCGCTGATCAAATACACTTCAACCGCTTTTAACTCTTCAATTCCGGACAAAAAATCCAAGGTCTCTCTTCCGGCCGTCCCGTTTCCCACTGCTATAGCTTTGACCTTGTACCTGTCCACCAATCGGATGATTTCTTTGGCCGATTTCGCAGTTTGATTTTGTGGCTCATGGGGAAACAGAGTTCCATGCCACAGCAATTGCCCCGCCGAATCGAGGCAGACGGTCTTGCAACCCGTCCTGAATGCCGGATCAATGGCCAACGTATTTTTGGGACCCAAAGGTGGAGCGAGCAAGAGTTGTCTGAGGTTCTAAGCAAAAATATCGATGGCCTCCTCATCGGCTTTTCTCTTTGCCAAATTTCTAAATTCGTTTTCGATAGAGGGAAAAATCAGTCGCTTGTACCCGTCGTGCAGTGCTTCTTTAACCAAGTCAGAGGACGGACTTCTAAAATTTATCAATTTTCTCTCCAATATAGAAAACAACCGCTCCTCATAAGGCTGAACAGAAACCCGCAGAAACCCCTCTGCCTCACCCCTGTATATGGCCAAAAGCCGGTGGGATGGAATAGTCGATAATTTTTCGCTGTGGTCGGAATAATCGCTGTACTTTCCCACTTCGCCTTTTTTTGCCGATACGACTTTGGCCTTCAGAACGGCAGATTTTCGAAATGACTGCCTGACTAGCTCGCGCACCTCCGGATCTTCATTAATCCACTCTGCCATTATATCCCCTGCCCCCTTAAGCGCTTCCTCCACAGTGGAAATCTTTTCATTCAGAAACTTTCGAGCCAGTCGAGTGGATTCCTCCCGCCCCTGTCTGAATATTTCCCTTGCCAGCGGCTCCAGGCCCAGGTCTCTTGCCCTCGCAGCCCGTGTTTTTCTCTTTTTCTTAAAGGGTAGATAAAAATCCTCGAGTAAATTGGCCTCCCAACAATCTTCTATCTTTGCCCTCAGTTCGGGTGTCAGTTTATCCTGCTCCTCAATCGTTCTGAGAATACTCAACTTCCTCTTCTGCAAATCCTCCAACCTCCCCTTTTCCCTGCCTATTTTACCCAACTGGATCTCATCCAGACCTCCCGTTCTCTCTTTTCGGTATCTGGCAATAAAAGGCACGGTAGCACCCTCTTCCATCATTTGAAGTACCTGACTTACCGATTTCATTGGTACACCAAGAGCATCGGATATCCGTCGAATTATTACTCTCTGCATATCGAACTCAATTTTTTTGTAAAGGTAGGGTCAAAAATTATATTTATTATAA
>SKYC01000274.1 GCA_007128085.1 Saprospiraceae bacterium
AATGGTACTGTTGACCTCCACATCCGGATCGGTGCCTTCTGCGGGAGGTTCTTTGAAATCTTCCTTTACGCAGGCGTTAAATAACAATGCCGCTATGAGCAGTCCCGATAAATAGAACCAAGTGATTTTCATATTTTTTGTTTTATTTTTTAAAATCGATAAGCCAAACTGGCAAAAAAGTTAATTCCCTGTGCATAATAATAGCGACTGGGGAAGGTCTCCGGATCTCTGTCCCGGAAGTTGTACCTCCTTTGTTCGAAACCTCCGGTGACAACATCGGTTGCATTCAATAAATTGTTGATACCCACATTGAGATATATAAATTTACCCCTTTCAATTCTCCACGATTTTCCACCGAAAACATTGACCATTACGGCCGGGTCGGTTGCTTCTTGTCGGTGAATCTTGTTCCACTGCTCGGATCCTTGTTCAACCAAATCAAAAGCGACGCCTCTCCTTCGGTCCGGATTGTAGTCGATGTACAGATCGTCGAAGTAAGTGATGTCTAAATTGATGAACCAGTAGTTGGGGGAATTGTAACTAAAACCCAGGGATAGAGCGGTCATGGGTGTTCCCGGGACTAAAAAGTTCTCAATATAAATGGGCTCTTTTTCAAAAATAAAATCTTCAGTGCGATCCTGAATTTGTGAAGCGATGGGTTGGGAAGTGTGGCGGTAATATCCCAATGCAGCAACCCCACTAATGGATAATGTGGGAGTGACTTTGACTTCTAAAGCCGCTTCTATTCCCTGATGAGTCGTACTTACATCCTCCAGGAAATAAAACCCAAAGGCGCGGTCGATGTCGTTGTAAAAAGCGATGAGATTGGTCTGATCGTTAAATTCTGTGTAATAAGTAGTCAGACGTCCCCGCAAAAAGGGGGTTCTTATTTGGTATCCACCCTCCAGGGAGAGTACTTTCTCGTCTTTTAGTGAGGGATTGAGTCGGTGATTGGTCCGCGGTGATAAAAAGGCGTTTCTCGCCTGGGGTGCTCGGGTTTGATAAGAGGCATTTCCGTACAAATACTGTCTGCCTGAAATTTTGTAGGTCAATCCGGATTTAATAGAGAAATTGGTGAATTGACTTTTTTCAGAATCCCCCAGAGAGTTGTCCGGGAAATGACCGTTTTGCATATAACCCGTCCTCCAGAATGAGGTGTGAGACAATTGACCACCGGCAAAGAAATTAAATCTCCTGAAATCAAAAGTCCCTTGTAGCCAGGCGTGGGCTTTTCTGACATTGATGTCGTAATGGTAGCCAAAAACGTCTCCCTCCTGAACCAGTCTGTTGGGGTTTTGCAGATCCGACTGCAAACGCTGGTTGTCGAGTTCTCCGAAATCGCGCTCAGCAAATCGGTCAATATCCAGATAAAAATCTCCTCCCAACAGATCGTCAACCAATTTGTAACTCTCGTTGATCAGGGCCTGATATCCCAATCCTCCGCTGAGTTTGGTCGTTCTGGAAAGGACGGAATTGATGGTGGAGTTAAATGAGAGAATGGTGGGGTCAAATCTTCTTTCCTCCAGGATGTATTTGCTTCGGTTCCCGGTCACAGTATTTCCTTCAATGCCATTGGCATCCTCAATGGTTGCCTGACTCCTGCGGTTGACGAAGTAAAATTCATCCCAATTGATCTGTCTCACCGAAGGATCGGTCTCCCAGCGCTCCGCTATGGCATTTCCGAGATCCGGATCGTCAGCATAACTCGGCAAATAGCGGTAATAGTCTGGTCGGGGGTCTCTGGCATTGTTCCAGTCCAGTGCGGTGGTGCCGTACTTGCCTTTTTGGAAGGCCACAGCCGTGGTAATCTGGGTTTGATTTAGTACTTCCCAGTCGTGACGCAATATGAGTGTCGGTCGATGAGAATCGGCTACCCTGGAGTTTCTCTTTTCTCCGTCCTGATAACCCCAAAACGATTTGTAGTGATTGTCGCCGCTGAGTTCATAGGTCTCCAGTGTTCCCGCACCCGATCGTCCCCTTTTGGATGGAGCACCAAATACGGTCAGATTCAGCATGTGACCATTGTCAAAATGCTTGTCCACGGAAGCAAAATAACTGTATGCATCGTAAAAAGTCCCTTCAATAAACCCCTCCCGGGCGTATCTTTTTGAAGCAGAAAAAGAAAGCGCCCAATTTCCGGGAAGCATTCCTGTATTGTGCGTCGCCATTATCCGATGGCGGTAACTGCGGTTGGAAAGCGCATAACTAATTCTCGTCTGCTCCCACTGCTGAGAAGCGCGCGTATCAATACTGGTTCCACCGCCTATATCGGTAAAGGCAAATTCCACAGGCTCCAATCCCACGGAACTCGTTCGCGCCCGCATAACATCGTTGAGTCCGCCCCAAATGGCCCATATCACCCTTCCGTTTTCCAGGTCGTTCATGGGAATGCCGTTGAACATCATGGTGGAGTATTCAGAATCGTATCCCCTCACTCTGAATCGGCGCTGACCAAAAGCAAAGCCGGCTCTCGAGCTGAATAAATCTCTGGATGCAGTCAAAAGGTTGGAGTAATCCTGAACTTCCAAGTCACTGCTCTCAAAGTCGGTTTCATCCAGTTCCACCAGTGGTAAATTGGTCCTGGTTTGAGTATCGTCGGCCGATTGAAGATCAATTTCAACAGTTCCCAAATCGGTGGTTTCCCCTTCTATAACATCCACAGTTTTTTCTGCGAGTAAAACATCTCTGTCGTAGACTGAGAGTAGGTAATTACCGGCTTCAATATTG
>SKYC01000182.1 GCA_007128085.1 Saprospiraceae bacterium
GAGGTGTATGTACTGAGTAAAGAGGAAGGTGGAAGACACACTCCATTTATGAAGGGATACCGTCCACAGTTTTACTTCCGTACCACCGATGTTACAGGAGATGTTATTCTTCCCGACGGTGTGGAGATGGTAATGCCTGGAGACAATGTAACCCTGACTGTTAACCTCATCAATACCATTGCAATGGAGAAAGGACTTCGATTTGCGATTCGTGAGGGTGGAAGAACAGTAGGAGCTGGTCAGGTAACTGAAATACTTGATTAAAGTAAATTAATTGCTTTTTAGAGCAGGTAAGATTGATAGTTTAAACACTGGTTTAGCATCCCCATTTCCGGGGGTGCTAAATCTGTAGTTTAGACCTCTTACCAAAGTGCAGAGGAATTATATATAATACGGGCATAGCTCAACTGGTAGAGCGACGGTCTCCAAAACCGTAGGCTGAGGGTTCAAGTCCTTCTGCCCGTGCAAAATGAAGAATATATGAATGCATTTGTCCATCACGTGAAGGAGAGTTATAATGAGTTGGTCAATAAAGTAACCTGGCCGACTTGGCCCAATTTATTGGACAGCACCCGAGTGGTTATTGTCGCCTCCATAATAATTACGCTTATTGTATTTGTTATGGACTTCTTCTCCAACCAATTGTTGCAGTCGATTTATCCTGGAACTTAAGAATCTGAAATAATTCATAATGACTGAAAATAAACGTTGGTATTCACTGAGAGTAATTAGTGGTAAGGAAAGAAAGATCAAAGAGCGGATCGATATGGAAGTTAAGCGATCCGGTTGGCAAGATGTTGTTACCCAAGTATTAGTGCCTACTGAGAAAGTGTATAAAATTCGTTCCGGGAAAAAAGTTATCCAGGATCGAAATATTTTACCGGGCTATATTTTGGTTCAGGCAGATTCGAATAAACTGACAGGGGAAATCATTCAGGGAATATCAAATATTCCAAATGTAATGCATTTTCTGGGGCGTAACAACCCCATACCTATGAACGAAAGTGAAGCCAATCGGATGCTTGGGAAAGTCGATGATTCTCAAGATGTTGGGGAATCAATGATAGAACCTTTTATAGTAGGTGAGTCCATTAAAATTATCGATGGACCGTTTAGTAATTTCGTGGGTGACATTCTTGAGGTTGTAGAAGAAAAGAAAAAATTAAAGGTATCTGTGAAAATATTTGGGCGACCCACAGAAGTGGAACTCAATTTCATGCAGGTGGAAAAACAAGATTAATTAACAGATAGTCGAAATATTTAGTCTGATTTTTTCAGATCGCTTCCTAAATATTTCCTTTTTAAAATCAACAAAATGGCAAAGGAAGTAGAAACTTTTATCAAACTACAAGTTAGAGGTGGTGCCGCTAATCCCGCTCCACCTGTTGGTCCTGCCTTAGGTGCTAAGGGAGTGAATATAATGGAGTTTTGCAAGCGATTCAACGCCGAAACTCAGGAGAGTCAGGGAAAACTTTTACCCGTGGTGATAACGGTATATAAAGACAAATCCTTTGATTTTCTCATTAAAACTCCTCCGGCTGCTGCCCAATTGCTGGAAGCGGCCAAATTGAAAAGTGGTTCAGCCGAACCCAATCGCGATAAAGTGGGCAGTGTTAACTGGGACCAGGTAAAGGCCATTGCAGAAATCAAAATGAAGGATTTGAACGCCATGACTGTAGAATCCGGAATGAAAATGGTAGCAGGAACGGCCCGAAGTATGGGAATTACCGTCAGTGGAACTCCCCCTTGGGAGAAAGCAGAGGCGTAAAAAATTGTATGTTAACCGAGGGAGCAGCTTGAAAAAAGCTGTGTCTGACCTCAAAATTTATTCTTATGACTAAAATTTCAAAAAGGAGAAAGGCGGCAAATGCTTTGGTTGATCCCAATGTAATGTACTCCCTGAAAGACGCCGCCGCATTGGTGAAAAAAGTCAATACCACCAGTTTTAATTCCTCCGTAGACTTACACGTAAATCTCGGTGTCGATCCGCGTCAGGCAGATCAGGCCATCCGAGGTACGGTAACACTACCAAACGGAACGGGAAAAACCAAATCTGTTTTGGTCTTCTGTACCCCTGACAAAGAAGAAGAGGCGAAAAATGCCGGTGCCGATTACGTCGGACTGGACGACCTTGTCCAAAAAGTTCAGGGCGGATGGACCGACTTTGATGTGGTTATTTCTATGCCTGGCGTTATGGCTCAGGTGGGTAGATTGGGTAGAGTACTTGGACCGCGAGGTTTGATGCCCAACCCGAAAACCGGAACGGTAACCAATGACGTAGGTGCTGCTGTAGAGGACATTAAAAAAGGAAAAATCTCATTCAGAGTCGATAAGTTTGGTATTATTCACAGTACCATTGGTCGCGTTGAATTTGATGAGGACAAATTGTACGAAAATGCAAATGAATTCCTCCAAACCCTGATGAGGTTGAAACCCGCATCTTCTAAGGGAATTTACCTCAAAGCGGTAACGATGGCTTCCACCATGAGCCCGGGTATAAAAATAGATCCAAAGGGTATCAGATAATTTATAAAAATAATCGATCATGACCAGAGCGCAAAAAGCTGAGCAAATAGAAATTTTAAAAGATAAATTTACCAACTTCAGTTTCTTTTACCTGACGGATGCTTCCAAACTTTCTGTTGAAGAAGTCAATCAGTTCAGATCCCTGTGTTTTGAAAAGGGCATAGAGATGAAAGTGGTAAAAAACACCCTGGCTAAAATAGC
>SKYC01000013.1 GCA_007128085.1 Saprospiraceae bacterium
AATTTTGCAATCATTGGCGATGCGGGTGCTTTCCTCGACCCCATTTTCTCCAGTGGAATTTATGTGGGAATGGTCAGTGCCAAAATGGTGGCTGAAGACCTCCACCAGTCCATTCAAAACAACGGGAATCACGCAGATTCCCTTGAAAAAGTATATCGCGACATTCAAGGGGGGTACGATTTAGTCGAAAAACTCATTCGCACATTCTATGATCCGGATGCCATTTCTCTACCCAACCTGGAAAACGTAAAAAACAAAGAATACGAAAAATTCCACACCGCTTATACCATCTATCACTATCTTTTGGCGGGAGACTTTTTCAGAAATCATAAAAAGTACTCGAAGACCGTTGATATATTGAGAAATGCCAAGCAATTGGAAAAGTATAAGAATCTGGTCAAAAACAAGACTGCCGAAGTTATTTAATCACTCATAAATCTTTTACAATGAATAAGCTATCCCTTTTTATTTTTATTTTTTCCATCGGCCTTTTCGCCTGCGGTGAAGCGACTACTGATCAGGAAGAAGTCACCACTGCCAATGAAGAACAGGAAGTGCAAATTGCTGATGAAAAAGCCGATCGATCAGTCGAAGAAGTCTTTAGTCATCAAGTTGAAAAACTGGATGAGAGGTTGAATCTTTCACCGGAAACCCTGGATCAAATAAAAGGGATTTACACCGATGCTTATCTGGCGCAAGGAGGCAACCTGGACGATAGAGTTCAACAAGACGAAATCCGAGACCTCCGAATGAATATCACTACCGAAACCAAAGAAGCGGTATTGCAAATCCTGGATGAAAATCAGAGGGAAGAATACAATAAGTTTTTCGAGGAAAGGTAAGATAAGTACACCTCAATTACCAGTCTGTCACCCAATGAGATCTATAAACGGTTTCATTGGAGCTTACTTGTTTGAATGCGCGTGAAAATAGGCAGGGTTGCACTGTGTCCCCTTATTCTGTTTGCCTTTAAGAAAGCACCCGTCCGCTATTCCCGAATCACAAACGACCCTGTCAAAACTCTTATGGCCTCAATCCCCACTAGTAACCTGAGTTCGATTATTCTAACTCGAATTAATGATTGTAAATCAACAATAAAAAGAGAAGCGAAAACTCGAATAATGGTAAACTGCCCCGATGTTTTCATAAAAATCCCTTAAAAATAAAATGTTCCTGGAATTCCTCCCTATACGTCGTTCCTTTTTCTTGATGTAGACCCGCAACATCTTCAAAAAAGCGCCTTGTCCAGGTAGTTTTCAAACTTTTTCCCCCGCCAACCAGTTGCCGTGCCCCCAATTCATTGGCGGGGGGGCGCGGCAATTAATTGGGAAGGAATTATGCTTCGCAATAATAATCGAACTCAGGTTAGTAGATCCACGGAATTAATCTACTCGTCTTTTTTTTGTATTCCCGATACTTTGCCCCAAATTCATCTGTTAATTTTTTTTCCTCGAAAAAGATGCCGATCGGCAAATAAATCCCCATGCTAATCAAAAACACCGCGAAAGACTCCGTTGGAAAAAGCAGAAAAAACCCGATGGCAAATAAGAGCGTTCCCGAGTATAGCGGATGTCGCACATGTCTGTAGATCCCATTCACCACTAAATCCGACGCTATACCACTGTCGCGCGCCACTTTCCGAATTTTTGAAAATCCGAGAAATTCCCGCAATTCGAATTTTTTCAAGGCGCAAAACCCCACATACGCCCCTGAAATGATCAAGGGTACAGCCGGTATCCATTCCCACCCCGCATAAGTCCATATGCGATGGGGCTCTAAGAGTGAAAAATAAACGAGAATAACTAAGCCCACCACAGCAATTAAATTGTACATTCGCCTGTACCCCGTAATGGAGGCATTCAAACGACGGTAAAAACAGGCCTTAATTCTGGAGTCGGCCAGAAAACTGTGTGTAAAAAAATAAAGGCACCAGCCAAAGAAAAGGTATAACATCATCATGCAGAGTTATTTGTAAACAAACAAGTTGGGGCAATCATTGTTAAAAGTACGGGAATTTATAAACATGAATCCTCATCTTATACACAAACAGCCCCGCTGAGAGTTATACTGTTCTGATGAACTTTTTCGAAAAAATGGAACTCATTGAACCCAAAGGAAAATAATAAACTACCGCGAAGGAAGAGCAAACATTGGTTTAAAAAACTGTTGCGGATTCTGATCTACACTGTCTTTGGGCTGATTCTCCTCCTGGCTCTTCTCATCCTGCTCATTAGAACACCCTCAGTCCAGCAATGGATAACCGATAAAGCCACGGCTTACGTCACCGAAAAAACCGGTGCCCACGCTTCAATCGACAAGCTTTACATTACTTTTTCCGGCAACCTATGGTTGGAGGGCCTTTACCTGGAAGACCTCGACAGGGATACCCTTTTATTCTCCAATTCTTTGGAGGCCGGAGTAGCCATTCGCCCCCTTTTTAACAATCACTTAAAACTGACCAAACTGGATTGGAGTGGAGTGAATTCAAATGTGAAAAGAGACTCAGCGGGAGGGTACAACTTCAATTTTCTCTTTGATGCTTTGGTTGGTGAGCCGGATGAACAAAAAGAGCTCGAAGAAGGCGTGATTTGGAAAATTTCTCCGGCTCCCGTCAACCTGAATAATATCAGGTTTTCACTTGTCGACAACTACGAGGGGATGGATATGTACCTGGATCTCCATCAACTGAACCTGGGATTGCGACCGTTAACCACAGCCATGACAGGAATGGATTTCTCAATTGTGTCAGCCGAAGGCATTAACTATAAAATGGTTCAACGAGCCCCCTCTTTATACAGAAAAGTGGAAGAGGACAATAAACCAACCGCTGAAGAGGGAAAAATGTTTCCCCTCAGTATAGAGTCATTGACCCTCAGGGAAATAGGGGTGCAAATAATCGACTCGGTCAATGAGAGCGAAATGACTCTCAGGCTGGAAGACCACCACAGTCAAAAATTAGCCCTGTATTCTGTGGACAGCCTTCACCTCATGCACCATTTGGAAATCGGGAGTGCGCATACGCGCGGCCTGACTTTTTTTAGTGAAAGTCAGGGAGAAAAAGAAGAGGAAGTTGATCCCATGGTGGTGGTCGACAAAGAAAAGGCTCCCGCCGTGTTTGATTGGCCCAATTGGGTCGTACAAACCGGTGAATTGTCTTTTACCGCTCACCGCATAAAGGTAAGAGAGCGAATCATTCCTCCCAGTCCCGGTCAATTCAATGCCTCGGATATCGACCTTCATTTGGACAGTTTGATTATACCTGAATTCAGGCTGAAAGAGGAACGCCTGTCCACGCGATTACAAAAGCTGGTGGTCAGGGATCATTCCGGTCTGGACATTCGGGAGTTTGGGTTTGATTTGGTATTGGACGAGAGCGGCAGTTCGATCACCCAACTGAAGGCCAAAACGGCTTATTCTGAAATAAGCGGTCAGATTGATGTTGTGTATCCAGGGATTGCTGCGATGCTCAATAAGCCTGAAAAGGCAAATTTCACCATTGATTTACCGGCTTTGACCATTTCTCCCAAAGACATTGCCATAGTGAATCCCTCATGGTTGGAGGGCTTTGCCGGAAGCGAAATAGTCGCCCACCCCATTCACCTCAACACACTGATTGAGGGCAATGCCGAACTTTTGACCATTAAAAATTTTTCAGGTCGCGTGGCCAGACATACGCGCCTTAGGTTGAATGGTTCTCTGAGCAATGTCCTCGATGCAGAAAAAATTTCTTTTGATGCACCCTATTTGTATTTATACACTACGGATGGCGACCTCCAACTCCTGATTCCACCGGACACCAGCTACACAATGCCCTCTACACTCTTTATTGTGGGACATGCAAAGGGTACCACCAAACAAATTGAGGCGGGTTTTGATGTGAAAATCCCCCATGGAGACATGCATCTTCACAGCAATATCACTCACCTGGATGAAACTCCGGTATACCATCTCATTGCGGATATTAAGACCCTTGATGCCGCATTTTATACCGATAGCCTGGGTCCGGAAAAAATAGCGGGTCAAATAGAGTTGAACGGTCGGGGATTTGCCCCGAATCACCTGTCCGCACAGCTTCAGTTATCTCTTGAAGAGCTCCAATATCAGGGCCATCTGTTAAGTCCGCTGGAACTGTACGCCAATTACGAAAACAAAAAACTTGAATTTCAATTCGACCTGGACAGTGAACTTACAAAAGTGGCCATGGAAGGCTGGGGGAGCATGGATTCAACAGCCTATGCTTTTGACCTGCACAGCGACATTCGGCAATTGGACTTAAACGCACTGGGAGTTGAGGAAGAGCAATTTTTAGCAGCAGCCGATATTACCGCTTCCGGTCATGGAAACACAGGAATATTTGACGGTCACTTTCTGCTTAAGGGAATAGAGGTAAAAAAGGCTGAAACCACTTACAGAGTTGATTCTTTAATAGCTTCTGTTTCTTATGATCCCGAATCGAGCCTGGTAGCCGTTAACTCTCCCTTGCTAAGCGCCAGTCTTACTGCCAATCACCCACCCGATAAGGTCATCAGCGGGTTGTGGGCTCACGTAAACAGTTATTGGGAAACCGGATCCATCGACACCGCTCTGGTGAAAGGGCTTGAGACCGATTTGAACATATTGATTCCTCAAACTGAATTTCTCACTGAAGTGATATTCCCCGATTTGGAAGAAATGGAAGATATAGAATTGCGAATCAACTACAGAGAAATCAATAAGTCAATCCGTGGAGAACTCAGTGCACCCTATATAAATTACGCCGGAACGGAGGTAATGGGAATGTATGGCTTAGTGAATTCCAACCGGGACAGTTTGGATTTTAGTACAGGATTTGAGCGGGTTGTATCGGGTCCCGCCGACATACAAACCACCAACATTTCGGGTTCATTTTTAAATTCCATTCTAAATACCCGCATAGATGTTCTGGACCTGGATTCCAGCCAAATGGTACTGATGGGGCTGGAGTGGCAATATACAGATGATACCCTGGAACTCCACATTCAAACCGAGGATCTGGTTTTCAACGAATTCCCATGGGATGTCCACCCCGATAACCGACTTTTCCTGGCGGAAGATTACCTGAATATTGAGGAATTTATATTTAGCAGAAACCACCATAGTCTGCAGTTTCAATCACACGAGGGAAGGAGAAACGACTATCTGAAAATCCTTTTCAACGACATATCTCTGGAGGGACTTCTCGGATTTCTCAATCCGGAGGATCCCATGGCAAAGGGAACCATCAACGGATTCATAGAAGCGGATCACATCTTCGGTACACCCATTCTCTTGGCAGATCTGGAAGTGATTGATATGGAGGCGCTGGATATTGCACTGGGGCATCTGAAGGCGAAAATTGAAAATCCATCGGACAGACAGTACACACTCCAGTCGAGCTTATCGGGAGGAGATGTAAATTTAACCGCTGACGGAACCTTTAATCTCGATCCGGAAAGGGGAATGCTGTACGACGCTACCTTGGATCTCAGTCATTTGAACTTTAAAATAATTGAAAAATTTACCGAAGGCGCCATTAGAAACAGCAGTGGGAGTCTGTCCGGTGAGGTGAAAACCACGGGCAGTGCAGATCAAATCAATTACAGAGGCTTTATTGGATTCAATGACGTAGAGTTTGAAATGACGGAAACCGGATCCGTATTCTCCATTCCGGAGGAGCGAATTGATTTCAGTCAGTCAGACATCGTTTTTAGTTCTTTCTCCATCGAGGATAACGACGGAAATCCCACTGAAATAAACGGAAGTGTCGGAATTGAGAATCCCATCAACCCCAATTTTGATCTGACCATCGTCAGTCGCAACTTTAAGTTTTTAGAGTCGACCAGACAGGACAACGATTTCATTTACGGAAAAGCCATTGCCGATTTGAATATTGATTTGACAGGCAATCTCAATCGGCCAAATGTCAATGCCCGGGTATCGCTGAAACGGGGTACGGAAATTACGACCATTATACCTGAAAGTCAGGTAGATATTGAAGAACGTGAGGGAGTGGTTCGAATTGAGAGAAGGGTGGACGGCCAGGTAGTGCGCGAAGAAGAACCCGAAGTGGAACAGGTTCCACTTTTTACCGGGGTGGATCTGGAGGCCATTATAAACATTGATCCCGCTGTTATTTTCCGAATAGTCATAGATGAAAGGGCCGGTGATATGCTGGAAGTAGCCGGAGAGGCCAATTTGAGTTTTGATATGGACACCCGCGGAAATATGTCTCTGGCCGGCATTTACGAACTCAACCGCGGGTTTTACGAAATGCGGATGTACGAAATTGTTCGCAGGCGATTTGAACTTCAGGCGGGAAGCAGACTAATCTGGACAGGGGACCCCATGGCGGCAGAAATGCAAATAACAGCTATTCACCGGGTTCGCACCTCCGCCCTGGATCTGATGGCTGATCAGCTGGGGGGAGCAGATGAAATGACGCGTACCCAATACAGGCAGGAGTTACCTTTCGATGTTTACCTCGAATTGAGAGGAGAGTTGATGCGGCCCGACCTGACCTTCAGCCTGGACATGCCCGAAAGTGCACAGGGAGCATTGGGGGGGAACGTATACAACCGTATCCGGCAACTCAACACCATGGAGTCGGAATTAAATACTCAGGTCTTTTCACTATTGGTGTTGGGTAGGTTTTTGCCACCCGGAATTGCCAGCGAAGAATCCAGGGTATTTGATGCTGGAGCCATGGCCCGATCGAGTGCGAGTAGCTTGTTGTCCGGGCAACTCAATGCCCTTTCTGAGCGATACGTCAGGGGAGTGGATCTCGACTTTGATCTGGAGAGTTTTACAGACTACCAGACCGGAAGGCCCGAGGATAGGACACAACTCAATGTCAGGATGAGAAGATCACTGCTGGACGAGAGGCTCACCATTCAGGTGGGTGGCCAAATAGACCTGGAGGGAAGCGAATCTGAAGAACGCCAACGAGCCGCTGATATTTTGGGGGATGTAAGTGTAGAGTACCGGCTGACCGAAGACGGGCGCTGGGGTTTGAGGGGATTTCGTCAAAACAAATACGAGGGAGTACTGGAAGGTCAGGTCATTATTACAGGAGTTTCCCTTTTGTTTAATAGGGATTTCAACAGTTTTGCGGAAATATTTTCAGGCAAAAAAAAGGACGATGAAAAAGATTAATCTACTTGCCGTTATAGCCATGCTTTTTTTATTTTCCGCATGTGGGGTAAAAAAGTACGTTCCTGAAGATGAGCGCCTTTTCTCCTATGCTGAGGTTGAAGTAGAGTACGAGAGCAGAGAGCGAGATAAAAAAAGTATTGGATCAGAGCTTCAGGGTCTGGTCAGACCCCAACCAAACACCACTCTGTTGGGAGGCCGCCCTTACCTCCGTTGGCACTACAGGGCTACAGGGGAAAAGAGCAACTTTATCAACCGCTGGTTGAATAAGCGATTTGGGGAAGAACCGGTTTACCTGAGTGAAGTGAATATTGAGAGAAACGAACAAATCATTCAAAACCGACTGGAGAACAAAGGCTTTTTCAATACCCATGTGACCCATCGCAAGGACACCACTAAAAAACACCGCACAGGAATCATTTTTGAAGCGGTGACCGAAGCCCCGTACCACCTTCGAAATTACACTACCGAGGGCATACCCGATCGACTCGACCAACTCATCAAAGAGTCCATGGATGAAAGCCTGCTGGAAAGAGGAATGAGATATGATTTGACTTCAATGCGTGCCGAGCGCAACCGGATCAGGGATCACCTTTTGGAAAACGGTTACTTTTATTTTTCGGCTGATTATTTACTTTTTAGCATGGACACCGCAATCGGCGAACGACAATTTGACCTATTTCTTCAACTAAAGCCCGACATCCCTCAGGAATCGATCTTCCCCTACAAAATAAAGGAAATTTTCCTCTATCCTGACCAGGGTCTACCAACTGCTACTGCGGGGTCTCCCGATACCGTGGAAATGGAGAACTACACTGTAATCAGCACCACGGATCAATTCAAGCCCCGAAGATTTGGGGATTATATTCTTTTTGAAAAAGGGGGATTATACAAAAAGACTCAAAGTGACCGGACCCGGCAGAGACTTTTTTCCATCGGTGCCTTTGGTTTTGTAAACATCCGCCACCGGGAGGTGGAGAGTTCCGTTGAAGAAGGCGACGATCACAGGATGCTGGAATCCCGCATATACCTCAGCCCACTGAGTAAAATTGGGTTGCGGGCGGAGCTTCAGGCCGTCACAAAGTCCAACAATTTTATGGGGCCGGTAATGACGGGGGAGTACCGCGATCGAAATGCTTTTGGCGGAGGGGAGAAATTCAACCTGGGTATCAAATTGGGGTATGAAACACAGATTACCGGTGGTCGACAAACAGGATTGAGTGCACTGGAAGCAGGGGTTTACGGAGAACTTATCATACCCAGGATTGTAGCTCCCATAAAATGGAGGGACAACATTGCCTACGGTGTTCCCCGTACCAGAGTGAATTTGTCCTATTCTTTTCTCAGCAGGGTCAAAAATTACCAGTTGCAATCGGCCAATTTTGGTTTTGCATACCAATGGAACGGAAGTAGGTACGTCTACCACGAGATAAAACCCATAGCCCTCACTTATACCCGGTTGGCGAAAACTTCAGATGAGTTTGAGGAAATCCTCAAGGGCAACCCCTTTTTGCAAAGGAGTTTTGAGCAGCAATTTATTCCGGGAATGGAGTACTCTTTTACCTTTAACAACAAATCCCTAAGAGACCGAAGCCAAAATTACTTCATTCAGATCAGAGCTGATATTTCGGGAAACCTGTTTAACCTGGCGGAAGAAGTGCTGAAGGAAGAACCCGAACAAATTGTATTTGGGCGGGAATACGCCCGCTATCTGAGGCTGGATATGGACTTCAGGTATTATCTTTCGCTGGGGGAAGAATCCCAGTTGGTAGCGAGAATCTTTGGAGGAATGGGCAAGCCGCTTGGAAATTCACTATCTCTGCCCTATATCAAACAATATTTTTCCGGAGGCCCCAACAGTGTCCGCGCCTTCAGAATCAGATCTCTGGGGCCGGGAAGTTACCAACCCGAAGAAACGGGAACCAGATCATTTTTTGACCAGGCAGGAGACATACGAATTGAAGCCAATTTGGAGTACCGATTTCCAATGTTCCCATACTTCAATGGTGCATTTTTTATAGATGCGGGAAACATTTGGCTTTTCAACGAAAACGAAGTTCTGCCGGGCGGTAAGTTTAGCGACCAATGGGTGAATGAACTGGGAGTTGGAGCGGGGTTTGGCATTCGGCTCGACATCGATCTTTTTGTGATTCGACTGGACCTGGCGACTCCTTTGAGAAAGCCCTGGCTGGAAGAGGGGGAAAGGTGGATCAGCAGCTTTCGCTTTGGTAAAAAAGAATGGAGGAGAGAAAATCTGAGCTGGAATATCGCCATCGGTTATCCCTTTTAATTCAAAGTATACATAACATATTCCGGAAAAAACGTGGGGATAATAAACCAACCTGAGTCAATCGTTCAGTTCCCATCTGATAATAAACTTTCCCTGCGTGTCCGGTAGGGGATAGCCATCGAAGTGATAGTCGATGCGATCGGTAAATAAAAACCCAATGTTTTCAATTCTGAATATGGCTTGAAAGGACTGAATCCGGATGGCTGCAAATGGATCGGCCCGAAAAGTACTGCTCAAATTCCGGTCGGTCAGTATAAAATTACCCAGCATAGGGAAGTAAGTTTTGGCCCGATAATCACTGAAGAACACGGCATCTACTCCCATCTGAAAGTCCAGAGCCCGGTCGAATAACCTTCCGGCAGCAGCCAATCTTTGTTTGATGTAATAGGAGGGTATGGCCAGTTCATCCCGGTCTTGCGGTTGCCATGCAAAATGGGTGTGAAAAACCAGCGAACCCCAGTCGGGTCGAAAATCAACTTTCAATTGTGGAACGGCAATTGTTTCATCCACATAAAGACTCACTCCCTCCTCGTCGAAAAAGGGTAGATTGAAGAGCAGGTGTTGCTGAAAAACGGCCCTGAGATTTAAGGCTTCCCATTCCACACCTCCGCCGATCACTGAATGGGTAAACCTGGGTAAATCGGCCTCGTAGACAAAGCCCTCCAGACCCGGAAATCGGTTCTCAATCAAAGAGGGGGCTCTTCTCAACAAGTGAGTGATGCCAATGAGGCTCAATCCCTCTGTCAGTTGCAATCTGGCGTTAGCATCCAGATGGGTATCCCCGCCATCGTCGCCCAGGCCCAGCTTTCCCTTGCCTTCCAGAAACAAAAAGTCTCCCGGGCTGATTCCGAGTTCAGCAGCCAAAAACCACTGGCGTACCCTGAAGTGGTCGGGATCAAATCTCACGCGATGCGATGCCCACAGCAGTTGGACATTCAGGTAATTTCTCCGAAAATCGGATTCAAAGTCAAAAATGCTTCCAATCGATATACCCAGCCGCTGTTCAGTGGTACCCACTTCAATAAACCTCCGGGCTCCCTGTGGAAC
>SKYC01000363.1 GCA_007128085.1 Saprospiraceae bacterium
GCGGAATACTCCATTCGAGTTCCGAAAACGTTTTTCCGGGTAAGAGGGAAAGCAGTGTAACAACTGCCAAACATAAGAAAAAACAACTCCTGAAAGAGATTCCTGTTTTTGGGTACACCGGAATTTAAATTCATTTTCGAATCGGTTATTTCAACTCCCCCTCAATCCTTCAGCTTTGATTGCTCACTTCCTCAAAAATAATTCCTCTAGCTCTGCCGGACGGCAACCATCGAATTCTTCGATCCGCAAGTCAAAACACCTTTTAACATTAAGATGCAGTAGAAACCCCTTTTGGTGTATGAGCCCTCAATTTTAAGAAATTAAATCGCTGTATTCATCAGCGGAAAGCAAATCGTCCAGTTCAGAAGTATCGGAGAGCTTCACCTTTACTATCCACCCTTCACCATAAGGATCGTCGTTGATTAAACTGGGGTTATCTCCCTCGTCTTCGTTGAGTTCATCATTGAATTCAATGATTTCACCACTCACCGGCATATACATGTCCGAAGTTGTCTTAACGGCTTCCACCGTACCAAAAACCTCCCCTTTTTCGAGATCATCGCCCACGGTTTCAACTTCCACATATACGATTTCCCCAAGCTCACCTTGAGCAAAGTCGGTAACCCCAATGGTGGCTTTTTCACCCGATACTTTGATCCATTCGTGATCTTTGGTGTACTTCAAATCCTTTGGTACATTCATCTATTTGTAAATTTTAGATCTGGTTAATAAAAACAAATTCAAAAATAAGGAGATTTTCTTACACCGCAAATGATTCGGAGCGTTTCGTGAATTTAATTTTTCCTCACCTCGTGTATTTAAGTCAAAAAAATACAGCTTCAAGCTTTCTCAAAGTCTATACTCCTGGTTTCTTTTACTTCGAAAATGCATAAAAGAAAATGGGACAAACTCTCACAGAGGGCTTGTCCCATTTTCTCCTTTCACCATCAAATAAATCTGTCTTTTATCTCACCTGATTTAAGAGCCATTCAGATGTTACGGACTTGGGTCTTTCCAGTGGAAGGCCCAATGCTCTGGACCAGCACAAAGAGGACAGTACCCCCAGGGCTCTGGACACGCCAAACAGTACGGTGTAATAACTGAATTGATTCAATCCATAATGAACAAGCAAAGCGCCTGAGTGTGCGTCCACATTGGGCCAGGGATTTTTTACTTTTCCCAGAGATTTGAGAATGTCTGGAACGACCTCGTACACTTTCCAAACCGTCTCAACCACATCCGAATCGTCTATGTATTCTTCTGCAAATTTTTTCTGTGCTACAAATCTCGGATCGGGCTGTCGTAAAACCGCATGGCCGTATCCGGGAATAACTCTTCCTTCGGACAATGTTTTTTGTACGTAATCGGCAATTTGCTCTTTACTCGGACTATTCGTACCCAGCGATTCGCACATTTTAAATATCCATTTAATGACTTCTTGATTGGCCAGTCCGTGCAAGGGTCCTGCCAAGGCATTCATGGCTGCTGAAAAGGCCAAATACGGATCGCTCAAAGTGGATCCAACAAGATGGGTGGTGTGGGCTGATGCATTCCCCCCTTCATGGTCGGCGTGAATGGTCAGATAAAGTCGCATTAAGCTCTTGAAATCCTCGCCTTTTATTCCCAGCATATGGGCGAAGTTACCACCCCAGTCCAGCTTTGGATCGGGCGCAATGTGGTCTCCGTTGTGATAAACTCTGCGGTATATATATGCAGCTATTCTCGGCAGACGCGCTATGAGGTTCATACTGTCTTCATAGGTCGCCTCCCAGTACTCCGACTTATTCATACCCTCTGCATACCTGTTGGCAAATTCAGACGAACTCTGGAGCGAGAGTATGGCCGTGCTGAATTGAGTCATTGGGTGCGTATCGGCCGGAAGAGCTTCCAACACCTTCTCCGTGTGTTTGGGTATTTCTGCTCTCTTTGCCCATTGGGCGCTCAACCAGCTTACCTGATCGTCGGTCGGCAACTCTCCCACCAGCATCAGCCAAAACAAACCTTCCGGAAGCGGTTCCTTTCCTTCGTTGCGCTTGGGAAGTACTTTCCTGAGTTCAGGGATGGAGTACCCCCTAAATCGAATCCCTTCTTCCGGGTCGAGTTGTGAGGTTTCCCAAATCATTGATTTCACGCCTCTCATTCCACCGACTACCTGTGCGAAGGACACCTCATCAATTTTTGCGTCACCTTTTTCTTTGAGATACTTTCTCAATTCAACTCTGACTTTTTCAGATTTTGTTTCAAACTTTTTCTTTAATGGATCTATGTTACTCAAGGTATAGCTGGTTTTAATGAAGAAATTTAATCTATAGAAAGTTTTGCCCCTTCCCGGAGCGATGTAATTTTGCGCAGGCAAAAGTAATAAATTAACTCGAAGTTTCCAACCTATGTTTTCAGCTTTTCATATTTTTCTTCAATCCAAACAACTCCCATGATTTTAATAGATGAAATACTCATTCACGAAGATGTTATGCGCGCACCCTTTACCTGCGATCTGGAAAAATGTAAAGGTGCCTGTTGCTGGAAAGGAGACTACGGCGCTCCACTTGAAAAGGGAGAAGAAAATGAAATAAAAGACATCCTTCACCTGGTTTTAGAAAAACTTCCAAAAGAAAATCAGTCCCTAATAAAAGAGAAAGGCGTAGATGTCTTTTACAAGGGTATGGACAAAAATGGGACCCCATTGATGCCGGACGGAGCCTGTGCATTTTTGATCAGAGATGAAAAATCGATCGGTAAATGCGCATTCGAAGAACTATATGAAGAAGGAAAAACATCTTTTAAAAAACCGATTTCCTGCCACCTCTATCCCATCCGTATTGAGCGCAATAACAAAACCGGTATGGACTTTGTCAATTACGACCGGTGGAGCATATGCAATCCTGCCTGCAGCCTGGGAAAAAAACTGAACACCCCCCTCTTTGAATTTTGCAGCGAAGCACTGGAAAGAAAGTACTCCCCTGACTTGGTCGAGCAGTTGAGAGAAGTCAAAGAGGCCATGGATAGCAATCGCGATGGGAATCTCCCGACTTAAAGGCCTATGGAAAACCCATTGTTTTTCTAAAAAAAACATCAAGGACAGTTTGCCGCTCAAGAATAGACTCAGGGGAGCAAATGGTCAATCACCTCAAACCTGCGGGCTGACACCCTTTCATGGGGCGGGGGCGAGCGGGGGCACAAATCTAATGTCGGAGAAAACTAAATAGTGAGCTAAATGGCTTGTTCTGATTTCTGAACATCTTTTATCATATCTAAATATCTTTGCAATAATCTACAACTTTTGCTTCTCATATAAATTAATGCTTTAATGCACATTCATTTAAATCACAGCCTTCAAAAATTGATAAAATTTTACTTCCCTGCACATCCACAAACAATTTTGGCCTCTAAATGGCTTTAATTAACAAACACTTAGCCTATAAAAAGGAGACCAAAAATACAATGGATGCAAACAGTTTATCCAATATATTTGAAAATAGACCCAAAGGCATTACCTTTGCGGGTCTAAAAAAATTTAAACCGATTCAGCAAACTTAAAGCTATAAAAGATCCATGGCATTAATAGGAAAAATAAGAAACAACAGTTGGCTGCTCATCCTGACCCTGGGTGTAGCACTTGCCGCGTTCATCATTATGGACATGACTTCAGCCGACCAGATGGGTGGAGGGCCCCAAACCATGTCTATAGGTACTATAGCAGGGGAAGAAATTGACTGGAGAGACTTTCAGCGGGCAGAGGATATCCTGTATTCCGGTACCGGCACCGATATGTACGAAAGGAGAGAGATCCTCTGGGACTTTTTTGTCGACATGACCATGCTCGAAAACAAATCGGATCGCATGGGACTCGGCGTCGGGGATCTGGAAATGGAAGAGCTCCAGTACGGCAACAATCTCAGCCCGGTTGTTGTCCAGCGATTCATGAATCCACAAACAGGACAGGTCGACAGGAACCAGCTCAATGAAATCCGCGATGGAATGGCTACCCGCAGTCTGGATCCAAATCTGATGCAATTCTGGCGATTTCAACAGAGAGAAATAAAAACAGATCGCCTTCAGGCCAAAATAGAAGCGATGGTCAGAAAGGGATTATACACTCCCAACTTCAAAGCTGAGAGCCTTGAATTCGACAAGGGGACGACCGTGTCTTTCGACTACGTAAACATTCCCTTTTCTGTGATTCCCGATGGAGATGTTGAAGTGAGCGATTCCGACCTCAGAGACTACCTCAGAGACAACAGGAGGCAGTACGAAAGAAAAGAAGAATCGAGACGAGTCGGCTACGTTACTTTTGAGGTTCTTCCAACTTCTGAGGACTCTTCGCTGCTTTTCAATACCATTTCAGAATTGAAAAACGAATTTGAAGTAACCCGTGATGACTCTCTCTTTACGGATATGAACTACGGTTATTTCGATGTGGCGTATTACACGGAAGACCAGCTTCCCGTAGAATATGCAGATCGCTTGTTCAATATGGAAAAGGGCCAGGTTACTGATCCCTTTATTCACGATGGGAATTTCACTCTCCTCAAACTGGTAGACAAAAAGATGGTACCGGATTCCGTTAGGAGTCGACATATTCTCAGGCCTGCGACAGATCCCGTTGGAATGACACGGGAAAGAGCGTTTTTGGACAGCCTGAAGACTCTGATCGAAACCGGGGTGCAGACCTTTGACAGCCTGGCCATTCACCACGGCACCGATGCTACCTCAGCAGATGGAGGTGACTTGGGGTACACCACTCCCGGTGAAATGGTGGCTCCCTTTAACGACCATATTTTTTACAAGGCTGAACCGGGTGATTTACACATCATCACAACCCAATTCGGCCTCCACCTTGTGGAAGTGACCGATCGGATTTTCTCTTCAGAATCAGAAGGTGTCCGTTATGCAGCTATTGAAGAAGCAATTGTACCCAGCGAAGAAACTCAAAACATCATGTACGAAGAAGTGCTGGGTTTTATAGCTGAAAACCGTTCAGTAGAAGATCTCCAAAGAAGTGCAGATGAAAACCCGGCACTTTCTTTCAATACCAGCAACCGATTGGAAAGAAACGATTATTCTATACAGGGTCTCGGAGCCAATACCACCTCCAGGGATATTGTGAGATGGGCGTTTTCAAGAAGTGCACGGGTGGGCAATGTCTCCCCTGAAATCTATGCGTACCAGCACCCCGAGCACTACTTTACCGATAAGTACCTGGTAGTGGGCTTGAGCGAAATTGAAGAAGCGGGACTCCCCTCTGTGAGTTCTGTCAGAAATCAAATCCAGCCTCTTGTCCTGAATAAAAAGAAGGGTGAAAAAATTAAGGCTGAAATCGAAGGCATGAACCTTCCCGATATTGCCAGCAGGTACAATCAGTCGGTAAGTCAGGCTTTTGATGTAAACCTGGGCGATGGATTCATCTCCGGAATCGGCAATGAACCCGCTGTAATCGGAGCACTCAAAGCGCTCGATGCCGGTGAACAGTCCAGTCCGATTATCGGAAATTCCGGTGTGTTTTCAATCCGCGTTTCCAATAAAACAGAACCGCCGGTGGTCAATATAACCGGACAGGTCAGAAGACAAATATCCCGGGAAAAACAGGATCAGGTCAGCACTCGGCTGATGGAATCCCTGCGAGACAATATCAGCATTGAAGACCAAAGACACCGATTGTATTGATGTCAATCCAATGCTGAGTTTAAAATTCAAACCCCCGGATTTTTTTTAAATTCGGGGGTTTTTTTGTATATTTCGATCTGATAATTTTTTGACGGTATTTCATTGTCATCATTTAGCTCATTCGAAATTCTTTTTACAACTAATTTTTTCTTATTTCCCAAATGATTTAGTTCACGACGGTGAGATACAAGCGGAAAAACATAATTTTTACTTTTAATTTTTGCCTCAGCAATATTAGGTTCAGTTTTAAATTAAAAAAATGAAAATGAAAAAAACGGTACTCAGTCTTATCCTCTTCACATTTTTAGTTGTCGGGCTCATTCCCGAACAGTCCAATGCTCAGGAGTTTACTCCATGGCATGTAGCCACTACCGAATCGGTCAGAGCTTTACAAATTTCGGATGATGGCAACTACATTGCATACATTCTCGCCACACCGGCCAATCCCCTTCTTGAAAACACCACTGCAAGCACACATCTTTTTGTGATGGACACAGAGAGTGGAGAAGTGAGAGAAATAAATGCACCGGGAAACGTGGGGGGACTGGCCTTTAGGCCACAATACGAAACCTTTACCGTAACCACGCGCTTTGAAGATGACCCGACAAATTCTCTTGCAGAAGTGTGCCTGAATTCGGAAAGTGTAAAAAAATTATTTTCCTTCAACACCTCTATTATCGGGTATCAGTGGAATCCCGACGGGCAACAAATCGCCTTCACAGCCAATTTACCGGTAGCCACTCAGGAATCTCCCCTGCCCTACCGCCCGGAAGTCTTTGAGGAGGGACTCGTCAATCGGAAAGCCTGGATTGCCAATGTCAACTCCACCTGGCCGAACATTAAAAAAGTGGATGTATCTGGTTCCACATATATCATTGAATGGAGCCCGGATGGTAAAAAACTGGCATTGTCGACCGCCCCTACTCCCCATGTAGACGATATGTTTATGTATCAGAGAGTGCGAATTGCCGATGGACATACCGGGCAGGTACTTAACAAAATAGACAATCAGGGAAAAATCGTTCAAATCCGATGGAGTCCCGACGGAGAGACACTCGCCCTTTTGGCGGGCAATGACCTGCACGACCTCATCGCCGGCAGGATAATGATAACCGATGCAACTGGTGGGGAACCTTTCAATATCTATCCCGACTACCTCGGCAAATTTGAATCCATAGAATGGGTAGAGGAGGATAAGATCGTCGTATTGGCCAGTGAAAGTACTTCCCGGGTTTACGGCCATATAACACCCGATGGCAGTAATTACGACAAAAAAGTCGTCGGGGAAGACCTGGCAATGACCAGCTACAGTCGCTCGAATAACGGTGATGTAGCCTTTGTGGCCTCTCGTCCCGATCATCCCGCTGAAGTATACCATTTAAAAAGCGGACAAACTCAACCGCAAAGGGTTACGCATCACAATAATTGGTTGAGCGATTTGAAGCTCGGCCAACAAAAAGTAGTATCGTACCCGGCCAGAGATGAAGCGTTCGATATAGATGGCCTGCTCATACTGCCGTCCGATTACGAAGAGGGAAAAAGTTACCCCCTCATAGTCATGGTTCACGGTGGTCCGGAGGCACATTACTCCAATGGATGGCTGACCAATTATTCGATGCCGGGACAACTGGGTGCCTCTAAGGGATTTGCAGTGTTTTATCCCAATTACCGGGGAAGTACCGGAAGGGGTATCGAGTTCATCATGTCGAGCCAAATGGATCTATCCGGAAAAGAATTTGACGATGTGGTTGACGGGGTCGATTATTTGATTGAGCGTGGAATTGCAGACCCCGATCGCGTTGGAGTGACCGGTGGTTCATACGGTGGTTACGCAACCGCATGGATGTCTACTTATTACTCCGACCGGTTTGCTGCCGGAGTCATGTTCGTGGGGATCAGCAACAATATTTCAAAATGGGGGACCAGCGACATCCCGGAAGAACTCTACCTGGTCCACTCTCGAAAAAGGCTGTGGGAAGACTGGATGGACAATCTAAAGAGAAGTCCTATATACTACGTCGATCGCTCTCAAACCCCTCTGCTTATTATGCACGGGAAAGAAGATACCCGCGTTCATCCCGGACAATCCCTCGAACTTTACAGACATTTGGTGGTCAGAAAGCCGGAAGTTCCCGTCCGCCTGGTTTGGTATCCGGGAGAAGGCCATGGGAACCGCAATGCCACCTCTCAATTTGATTACAACCTGAGGCTGATGGAGTGGTTTGAACGATTTTTAATTCTTCAAGAAGACGGTTTACCGGACAAAAACATTCAACTTGAAGGATTGGGAATCCCTGAAAATAAGCTGCGTTCTCAATAATCTCATTGCTTATAAAGTTATAACTGGAAATAATTCCACTTTTACTAAAACTGAAATTCCTATGATTGATTTTCCCAATTATTTTTCGGGCCTGACAGTCATCGGTCTCACCGCAGTTGCTGTTTTGATGTTTTCCCGTTGCGACCAGCCGATGGATGTCACCTCCGAAGACGAGGTTTTCCCTTACCTTTTGCCCTCCGAATTGTATTGTCCGCAGGGCCATGTGGCGTACGACAGTGTTTCTGTTTTAAAATACGATGACGGGGAATTGTTTTCGGTCAGCTTTTTTTCCGATACCATACGTAATGGAGTGGAAGTTTTTTTTCATAAAAACGGGGAAATCATGTCTAAAAAGTACTACTGCATGGGAAAGGTTATTGGCAGATTTCAACGATTTTACGAGGACGGAAGTCTGCAGAGCACAGGCAACCACCGCGGTGGGGCGATGGATGGCATCTGGAAATACTATTACCCCAACGGTCAACTGAGGGAAGTCGTCAATTTCAGAGAAAACCGCGAATACGGTCCATTTAGAGAATACTACCCTTCCGGAACTTTAAAGACCCGGGGCTTTTATGTTGAACCCGACAGAGAACAGGGCCTTTTGACCCTCTACCGCGAAGATGGCACTATTAAAAGATTGATGGATTGCAATAATGGAATTTGTAATACCATTTATGAACCGTCGGAAAGTTGACAGGGAGTTGTAACTTTGTCCAGTTGCGATACTTTTAGATTTTAATAATCTTTTGCGAATGAGAAAAGGGGTGTTTAAGCTGACCTGGGTTTTATGCGTTGTCCTATTTGCCTCTGAAATAAGTCAGGCACAAAGTGGCGGCCGGCAAGTTTATCAGTTTCTGAATCTACCCGGTTCAGCCAGAGTACTGGCACTCGGTGGCTATCAACCCAACCTTTCTGACAAGGACATCAATCTGCTGTACGAAAACCCCGCAGCGGGCAATGAGCACCACCACCACGCCCTCAGTTTCAATCACAGTTTTTATCACACCGGAATTCAATTCGGGTATGCCACTTATGGGTATCACCTTGAAAAAAGTGGAATCACCCTCACCGGTGGAGTGCGGTACATCGATTACGGAACCTTTCAACAAACCAATGAACTGGGTGAGGAGATCGGTGAATTCGATGCCTCAGAACTGGCCGTAGGTTTTACAGCGAGCAGACAAATCTACGACCGACTCAGCTTGGGCGCGAGTGTTCGATACGTACAATCGGGGTTTGAGACTTATGTCAGCACCGGACTTTTATTTGACGTCGGGGCACTATACGAAATCGAAGAAGAAAATATCTTTATCTCACTGGTACTTAAAAATGCAGGCTTTCAATTCCAACCCTTTTTTGAAAGCTCAGAACCCGTTCCCTTCGACATCCGGGCGGGTATTTCAAAAAGGCTGGAGCACCTTCCGTTTCGATTTTCTGTAACTGCCCACAATTTGCACCGATGGGACATTAATTACGACGATCCCTCCCAGGTCAGCAGCTCGCTCTTGTTCGGCGAAGAAGAGGAAGAAGATCCCAGGTTCAGTGCTGTGGATAACTTTTTCAGGCACCTCATTTTCAGCGGTGAATTTTATCTTGGGGCGGAAGAGCAATTTCACCTTCGCCTGGCTTACAACCACTTGCTGGCCAAAGAACTCTCTCTTTCTGACACCCGTGTTTTCAGCGGTATATCCCTTGGTGTTGGATTCAACATCCACCGCTTCAGAATTGATTACGGATTTGGGCGCTATCATACCGGAGCCAATGCCCACAAATTTAGCATCAGTACAAACATCTCTGAATTCACCCGTTCCATCCTCTGATCAACCTACTCATACTGCTCTGTAACCCACTGCCTTTAAAACTCTTTTTTTACCCTGCATATCGATCAGGATCTCCACATCCTCAAAATGTCCAACATACAGGTCTCTTACCTCCCCTGCATTGAATTCATTGAGTTCCAGAAAAACGTGTCCACCCACAACAAGAATTTCCGGAAGCAATTCCCGTATCCTTTTGTAAAAAACAAGCGGATCGTCACCCCCCGGAAAAAGGGCCATCTTCGGCTCGTGATTTAAAGTCGCCGGGGACATCCATTTTACTTCATTCTTTTTGATGTACGGGGGATTGGAAACCAAAATATCCAGGGCGGGGATTTCAGTCCTGAATGGGTTCGACTCGAGAATATCCAAACAGCTGAACGACACTCCCGCCGCGTATTTTTCGCGGTTTTTCTGTGCCACTTTCAAGGCCTCTTCGGAAACATCCACCGCCAACACATGAGCATTGGGTCTTTTCAATGCAAGCACTACGGCAATACATCCGCTGCCGGTTCCAATGTCCAATATCCGGGGGCGGTCAATTTTTGGGATTACTTTCAGTAATTCGTACACCAATTCTTCGGTTTCGGGTCGCGGAATCAGAACAGAGGGAGATACTTCAAATTCATATCCGTAAAAGTGGGCCCGCGAGGTGACGTATTGCACCGGTTCACCAC
>SKYC01000048.1 GCA_007128085.1 Saprospiraceae bacterium
ACAAAATCCATCTGGCCGCCCACTCCGGAATACTGATAAGTTCCAATAGAGTCCGCGCAAACTTGTCCGGTGATATCGATTTCAACTGCAGAGTTGATCGAAATTACCTTTGGGTTGGTGCAAATGACTTTGGCGTCGTTGACGTAGGCGATATCGAGAAAAACCACCTCCGGATTGTCGTCCACAAAGTCGTACAATTTTCTGGATCCTACGGCAAAGCCCGTAACGAGTTTTCCCCGGTGTTTGGTTTTGAATTTATTATTGATGACTCCACTTTCAACCAGAGGCAGTACGCCGTTGGAAAACATCTCTGTGTGCAGGCCGAGATTTTTGTGGTTGTGCAGACATGCCAGGACGGCGTCGGGTATGTTTCCAATACCAAGTTGAAGGGTCGATCCATCCTCAATCAATTCCGCACAATTTTTACCAATTGCCATGGAAATGTCGGTGATTTTATGTGCGTAATCAATTTCCGGTAATTCCTCCTCGTGTGGGACGAGGGCGTTGAAGTGGGAAACGTGAATAAGCCCGTCCCCATGGGTGCGTGGCATTCTGGGATTTACCTGGGCGATGACAAATTCCGCACTTCTCACGGCTGCAAGCGCCACATCTACGGATACCCCCAGAGAGCAAAAACCGTGCTTGTCCGGAGGTGAAACGTGCACCATAGCAACATCCAGGGGGAGTATACGGTGCGTAAAAAGTCGGGGAATTTCACTCAGAAAAACGGGAATATAATCTCCTTTTTCACTGTTTACCTGCTTTCTAATATTGGCCGATACGAAGAGTGAATTGATGTAAAAGGTATCGCTAAAACCCGGTTGATTAAAAATGCCATCGCCGTAGGTACTAATGGCTACCAGTTCAATATCTTTAAGCGAATCTTTCCGGTCCGCTAAGGCTCTGAGCAGGTGGAGTGGAGTTGCAGCACTCCCGTGAAGAAAAACTCGCTGGCCATCCTGAATGCATTCCAGTGCTTGATCCGCGGTACTGTACTTTATTTCATTATGCCTCATAAGTCGATTACTAACTGTTGATATTAAGTGGGGTTAAAAAAAAACGCAGCAGAGAAAGGTTTCCTCTGCTGCGGGGCCCATTATTTACTTATTTATTGTACAATCCATCCTCCGTCCACTGCCAACGCCTGGCCTGTGACGAAAGAAGCCTGGTCAGAGCAGAGCCAGAGCACCGGATGTGCCACTTCTTCGGGTTTTCCCATTCTCCCCATGGGTTTTTTATCGATGAAGGCCTGTTCTGCCTCTTTTTGTTTTCCGGTAAAACGGTCGATCATGGCGGTGTGAATCACCCCGGGGCAGATAGCGTTTACCCGAATCCCCTTTTGAGCGTTTTCCAGCGCAGCGGTTTTTGTCATACCGACCACTGCGTGTTTTGAGGCCACATAGGGTGCCAGACCGGGGAAACCGACCAAGCCGGCAATTGAAGCACAATTAACAATGGCGCCCCCTCCCTGCTTTACCATAATGGGTATCTGATTTTTCATACACAACCAGACTCCTTTGAGATTGACATTGATGGTGCGGTCCCAGTCTTCTTCTTTACTTTCCGGAATTTCTGCCGGGACTCCTTCAATGCCGGCATTGTTGAATGCGAAATCCAGTCTTCCGTAATGGTCCAAGGTCTGGCGATGAAGTTCTTCCACATCGGAGGCGGACGAAACATCACATTTAATAAATATCGCATCTCCTCCGATGCCCCGAATGGCATCAATGGTTTCATTGTCTTCTATAATGTCGGCCACCACCACTTTGGCACCTCGCTGTGCAAAAGCAATGGCCGTTGCTCTTCCGATTCCAAAAGAACCTCCTGTTACCAGTGCTACTTTTCCTTCAAATATTGATTTCATGATTATATGTTTTTGGTTTTTCAATCTAATGCAAAGAAAACACCTTTTGTAATTGAATCCAATGATTCAAATCATTGTCAGCGTTGATGTCGATAGTGTCCAAGTTGTCCGCGTGAGGGATAGAAGCGGTATCGCCCCCAACCAAGGGGGTTGGGGGCGATAGGAGTGGATAGCCCGACCCCCAACTTACCGTGCCGGCAACTCGTTGGGGGATTGGGGGGCACGCCCAAAATCACTTTTTCCCATCGAACATCAAGATATTCAATTATGTTGTAAATGCCAAATCTCTCAACTGCTTTTTCCCTTTCTCACGACTTTTTCCACTTCGTCCCACATTTCAGGGGTGAGGTCTTTGAAAAAATTGAACTGCCCGGCACCCTGCAGCCATTCTCCTCCGTCCATCACTACCTGTTCTCCGGTCATATAGGCGGAATACTCAGAAATCAAATACGAAGCGAGGTTGACGAGTTCTTCGTGCTGGCCAAATCTCCCGAGTGGGATTTTCTTTTCAGCCTTAAAAAGATGTTCCAACTCTTCGGGAAACAATCGCGACCATGCTCCCTTGGTGGGGAAAGGCCCCGGGGCAATGGCGTTGAGTCTGATACCGTATTTGGCCCACTCTACAGCGAGCGATCGGGTCATGGCAAGTACTCCCGCCTTTCCGCAAGCGGATGGAACTACGAAAGCCGAACCTGTGAAAGTGTATGTAGTAGTAATGCTCAGTACTACCCCGCTGATTTTTTCTTCAATCCAGTACTTACCCATCGCAAGGGTACAGTTGTAACTGCCTTTTAAAACTATATCAACCACTGCATCAAAAGCCCGGTGGGACAACCGCTCGGTGGGGCTTA
>SKYC01000305.1 GCA_007128085.1 Saprospiraceae bacterium
TCGGGGAGGGATTGGGCAGGAACACCTGTGGTGAATAAATCTCCGAGCCCGTATTTCGAATCGAATAATATCAATAATTTCACCCCTTCGGGGTTTTGGAAGAAAGACCTTACTTTTGCTATAAGCATTTCAACCCTTCGGGTTTTTTCTGTTTAATTTAAATGTTCTTATGGCTACAGACGAGACAATTCAAAGCTGTCAAAACCAAAATTTTCCTTATACTTGCGTAAGTCATTGCCGAAAAAGGGGGTAGGCTACAGAAGGTTTCGGTTTTTATAGGCTTTGGAGATGAGGTGATTTTGGAAATTCCACCGACTGCCCCGATGAAAATTAAAATGATATGACAATGAATAAATGCCTGTTTGTTTCCCTTTTATTTTTAATCTGTTCGGTCTGTCTGAATGCTCAGTCCAACAGGATTGAGGGCAAGGTGGTTGACGCGGACAGTCAGCCGCTCCACCTCGCGCTGGTCTACAATGCAGAGTTATCCCTGGGAACCTATACCGACGAAAAGGGCCATTTTCTTTTGGAAACGGAAGTGGATGAATTGGAACTCGAGGTATTTGCGCTGGGGTACCTCCGGAAAAATATTTACCCCGGCAAGGATCAAGACTTTATTACCGTAGAATTGGAAAAATTGGCCTACGATCTGGAGGAGGTGGTCGTTGCTCCTTGTGAGGGCAAAACCAAAGCCCTGGGAGTGGATCCTGATAGTGAAATATCATCACAATTAATTTCGCCTATTGATTTTCATTCTGTGCACGGGTTGTCCATGCCTGCACCGGCCGGTCGGCAAATACTCGAAATTGAAGTAATGGCCAATAACAATAGAATTAAAGCCGGAAGTTTCAGGCTGAGGATATATTCTCTGGACAGTCTGGGAAATCCCTCGGAAGACCTTCTCAATGAAAACCTGATTGTCAGACTCCCTTGGTTGAGAACGAGAAGACCCATAAGCATCGATATGAGAGACTATAAGATCATAACGCCCGAATACGGTATTTTGGTGGCTGTAGAGCAGCTTAACCTTAGTCAAAATTTAGCCCGTTTTGGTTCATATGATTATTATGTCCCAAGTATAGGCTTGACTACTATTGATAGTGTTCAAGAAATTCAAATGTGGAATAAAAGGGGTGAAAGGGGATGGAGGAGATCAGGCATCCCGGTTATGGGTGATAAAACCAAGCACAATGTACCCTATATCCGGGTTTATGTGGATGATTGTCCGTAAATGAAAGTAAATTTCTCTTTTTCCAAGGGTGATGCTTAAGCACCGCAAACTCCGGTTTGAATTTCCGGAGCCTTCAACACAGTTGGGGAGGGATTGGACAGGAACACCTGTGGTGAATAAATCTCCGAGCCCGTATTTCGAATCGTATAATATCGATAATTTCACCCCTTCGGGGTTCGGAAAGAAAGACCTTATTTTTGCTATAAGCATTTCAACCCTTCGGGTTTTTTCTGTTTAAAGTTTTTTGCTTGCATCTGGTTGATGCTTAAGCACCGCAAGCTCAGGAAGGAATTTCCGGAGCCTTCAACGAAGTCGGGGAGGGATTGGGCAGGAACACCTGTGGTGAATAAATCTCCGAGCCCGTATTTCGAATCGAATAATATCGATAATTTCACCCCTTCGGGGTTTTTCTATTTTATTTTTAAGTGGGTGTGATTATGGGGATTAATTTCCGGGGCTTCGAGAGCCCTTCGACAGATACCACCTCAGCCACCTAAAATTCAGGCTTAGAGGCTCCTGGTCCTCCCTCCGTCTACCGGCACATTGATACCATTGACATAGGAGGCGGCCGGAGAAGCCAGAAAAGCAATAACGGCACCGGTTTCTTTGGGATCTGCAAACCTTCCGAGGGGCACATTTTTCATCATTTCAGCGGCCGTTTCTTCCTCCGACTTGCCGGATTTTTCCGCTTTTTTGGTGATGAGGGATTTAAGTCGGTCCGTCTGCGTATATCCCGGCAATATATTGTTGACCGTTATACCGTGTTGACCGAGCTCTCCCGCCATAGTCTTAGACCAGGAAGCCACGGCTCCGCGAATGGTATTGGACACCCCCAGCCCGGGTATGGGCTCTTTTACCGAGGTGGATATCACATTGATGATTCTTCCGTATCCCTCCTTGATCATTCCCTTTTTAATGAGATTGGTGAGGATGTGGGCACAAACCAGGTGGTTGTTAAAGGCCGAGGTAAACTCTTCTACAGCGGCTTCCGCAATGGGCCCTCCCTTGGGGCCACCGGTATTGTTGAGCAAAATGTGAATGGGCTTGCGCATCAGCAGCGTTTTTACCCTTTTAGACAGATCGATGGGATTGCTGAAATCCGCGACCAGAAAGTCGTGGTCCTGTGAACTGTCTCTGTGGAGGCTGTGAATAATTTCAGCCAATCTGTCGCCATTTCTGGCTACGAGAGTTATATTGGCTCCTAGTTCTGCCATTTCCATTGCTGCAGCAAGTCCTATTCCACGGCTTCCACCGCAAACCAATGCATTTTTATTTGTTAAATTCAAGTCCATTGTTATACCCTTAGTTTCACTCAATATGGCCCTGGGACCACTTTTCTACTTCAGTGCAAAAATCAATAAATTAACCGAATAAAAAAAAGGGGCATGGATATTTTATAAAAAAACGACGGTGGATTAGAATTTTTTTCAAAAAAATTGGATATTAGAGCCGCCTACAAATTATTTTTTTACAAAAAAA
>SKYC01000115.1 GCA_007128085.1 Saprospiraceae bacterium
ATCAGTTTCTTTAAGGAAAAAACAGGGCTTTTGGCTCAGTGTTGTGAAATTCGGAGAGTTTTGGATGGTCAGGGTAGAAATTATTCTGTCCAGACCATGGGATTTTTTTTTATAAGCCTCTTTCTTAGCAAGGCTTTTACTACAGACTCCTTCTGAAAAATCCAGTCTATTTATGAGATTATTAAAAGAGATAGTTCCAATGGTGGAGCGGGTCATCAATCGTCCGGAAATATATTGGCAAAATGGACATCGATCTTAAAACCCACTACATCCCCCAAATTGACCGGATGAGAGGCGGGGAGTTTGAGAATAATGCGGTGCGGGCTTTTACTGACGGAGGGGCGCAGGTGCACCAACAGGTGATCCCCCTGATAAGAGCTGTGGAAAAGAACGCCTTTCAGAGGGGAGGATGCAGTACTCCCGAGCTGAATATGTTCGGGCCGTATGGTGATCAACACCTCTTTTCCCTCAGCTATTTTTTCATTGAGTGGAAAGGTTCCAAAGTCGGTAAGGATTCCCTCATCAGTTGAGTACCCGTGAATTCGGTTGATTTTCCCAAGGAAACCCGCAGTGTACAGATTGGTCGGCTTATCGTACAAATCTCTTGGTGTGCCGATTTGCTGGAGCCTACCTTCCTGGAGAAGAGCGATTCGGTCTGAGACAGAAAGGGCATCCATGGTATCGTGTGTGACAAAGAGTGCGGTGGTTCCACTGTTTTTCAAAATACTGCGGAGCTCTTCCCTCATTTGATCTTTGAGTACGCCATCGAGGTGGCTGAAAGGTTCATCCAGCAGGATCATACTCGGGTTGGGGGCAAGGGCCCTCGCAAGAGCAGCTCTTTGTTGTTGTCCGCCCGACAATTCGTGGGAGTAGCGATTGGCGAGCTCGGCCATATTTACCCATTCCAGCACCTCAAAAAGTCGTTTGCGGGCTGAGGGTTTGTCCATACTGTGGAGTCCGTAATTGATGTTTTGTTCTACAGTCATGTGTGGAAAAAGGGCGTATTCCTGAAAGACCATACCAATTTTCCGCTTTTCAGGTGGTATGAAAATATTGTCCCCAACCACCATTCTGCCGTTGAGCTCAATGGTGCCTCTGGTAGGGGACTCCAGACCTGCAATTAAGCGGAGTAAGGTGGTTTTTCCACTTCCGCTCTCCCCGATCAGTGCCAGCATTTCCCCTTTTAGCACATCCAGATTGATATCTTTCAGTGCTTCACCCAAATCATTGGAAAACCTCTTGGTAATATTTTTTATTTTTAAAATGGGCTCCATATCAATTTTTTCTCGAAACGAGTTTACTCAACAATATTATCGGTACAATTCCCGTGAGAATGATTACCAGCGCAGGGGCAGCTGCTTCGGTAACCATTTCGTCACTGGCCAGTTCAAAAGCCCTTGTCGCCAGGGTGTTGAAATTAAACGGCCGCATGATCAATGTCAGGGGCAATTCTTTTAATACATCGACGAACAACAATAACGCCCCGCTTAATATGCCTGTTTTTATCAACGGAATATAAATTTTCCTCAGCGTTTTGGCAGGAGGAACACCCAACACCCTTGAAGCACCGAGAAAGTAATCCGAAGTTTTCCTGAACGAAGCCTCTACCGGGTAATAGGCAACAGCCAGGAATCGCACTATATACGCAAATACCAATCCCATGAGGGTGCCGCTCAAAACAAAACCGAGCCCCATCTCCCAGTAGTTTTCCAGATAATTGGTGATCCAGTGATCAAAGTACAAAAGGGGAATCATGATTCCCACCGCAATAACCGCACCGGGAATAGAGTACCCCAGAGTGGAAAACTTTCCTAAAATACGCATCAGCCAAAAGGGGTACAGTTTGATCGAGTAGATCAAAAACAGCGCAACAGAAACACCGAGAATTGAAGTAGTTGCAGCCAGGAGAAAACTGTTGCTGACCAATCGCGCAAAAGATGGATCTACAATTCGGGTGTCCGATACCCACCACCAGTTGATGAGTTGAAGAACCGGCAGTAAAAAACCCACGATTATGGGCAGAGAGCACCAAAGGGTAATTAATACTTTTTTGCCCCGGGATGGATTGTAACGCTGAAGTGGCTTGCTTCCCGATCTGTTTTCGTCGTATCGCGCCTTTCCTCGCTGCCACTTTTCCAACCCGAGGATCAAAAACACTACGGCCATCAAAACAGCGCACATGTAAATGGCCGCAGCTATATCTCCAAGGGAAAACCAGGACCGGAAAATTCCGGTAGTCAGTGTATTCACTCCAAAATACTTCACAGCGCCGTAGTCGTTGAGTACCTCCATAATGACCAGGCTCAAACCGGCCACAATAGCCGGACGGGCGACCGGCAGTGCAAGGGTAAAAAAAGTTCTTGTAGGATTGCTGCCCAACATCCTGCCCGTTTCCAGAAGTGTAGAAGACTGATTGACAAACCAAGCCCTGGCGAGAACAAAAACATAGGGATACAAAACGAAGCTCATGATGACCATGACTCCCTGTATGTTTACAATCTCAAAAAAACCGGCTCCCAAATTGAACCCCAGCCATTGTGTAAATTGCTGAATGGGTCCGGTGTAATCAAAAATTCCGGCGTAGGCAATGGCTACAATGTAAGTGGGAACGGCCAGGGGTAAAATCAATGCCCACTCGAAAAACTTTCTGCCATAAAATGAACTGGTCGAAACCAACCAGGCGGTAGAAACACCGATGATAAAAGTGAA
>SKYC01000239.1 GCA_007128085.1 Saprospiraceae bacterium
AAACACTCAGGGGCCACACCTCAGGCATACGGCTTTAGGGTTTTAACTTCATCGTTGCCTTTGAGAACCTCAGGTAACGAAGCTCCGGTGGCTGAGGCTGTTTTTCCGGTGGCTCAGGCTCTCGAAGCCCCGGAAATCAATCCCTATAATCAAACCCATTAAAAATTTGAACAGATAAAACCCGAAGGGTTGAAATGATTATAGCAAATAAGGCCTTTCTTGCAAAACCCCGAAGGGGTGAAATTATTGATTTTATTCGACCATTAAATTTTCTTGTACGGAGCCTGGGGTACGTAAAATTTAGAAAAAAACCCATCAGGGCCGGTATCCGAACTGACTGAGCATGCGGTCGCTGTCCCGCCAGTCCTCTTTGACTTTTACAAAGAGTTCGAGGTAGACCTTACAGTCGAGAAACTCCTCGATTTCCTTTCTTGACATGATGCCCAGTTGCTTAATAGACTTTCCGCCTTTGCCGATGATAATGGGTTTTTGGGTCTTTCTGGAAACGTATATATCGGCCGAAATTTTCGTGAGTTTTTTGTCGGCTTCCTCCACAAACCCCGTGACGACCACTTCGGTTGAATAGGGGATTTCCTGGTGGTATAGAGAGAGAATCTGTCCCCGGATGATTTCGCTGATGAAAAACCGCTCCGGCCGGTCGGTCAGTTGGTCTTTGGGGTAATAAGCGGGCCCCTCGGGTAAATTTTTCAGAATGTAATCCAGCACCAGTCCGGTGTTGATTTTGTGCAGTGCACTGATGATGATGGTTTTGGAAAACGTCAGTTCTTTTTCCCACTCGAAAATAGAGTTTTCAATCTCCTGATCGGACAGCTGGTCGGCCTTGTTGACCACCAATATAATGGGGACGCTGGATCGCTTTAGTTTCACTAAGGCAGTGTCGGGTATTTCATCCGGCTTTCCCCCGTCGGTGACGACCAGGAAAATATCGGCATCTTCAAAAGTAGAGAAGACAAACTTATTCATGGCCGACTGCATCTTGTAGGCCGGCGTTTTGATCAGCCCGGGTGTATCGGAAAAAACTACTTGAAAATCGGAGCCGTTCAAAATGGCAAAAATCCGGTGTCTGGTGGTCTGGGGCTTGGTGTTGATGATCGACATTTTTTCCCCCACCAGGGCGTTGACCAGAGTCGATTTACCCGCATTGGGTTTTCCGATGATATTTACAAAGCCGGATCGGTGATTCATTGTGCCAGGTTTTTGGTTTGCTGATTTAATAATAGCTCGACGGCTTGGATCACCTGAGGTGGTTTTAATTTTCTCCAATTGAGATCGAAGGCCGGGCCGAAAAAAACGTAATAATCCAGGTAACTGGCTCTTAGCTCCTCATTTACGTGCTGTAGGGTATTGATCATGGCCACATACCCGCCAATTTCCTCCAACTCTTCGTGCCATTCCTGATAATAACAATCTTCATGGGCGTGAAAATTGAGCACATTTTCGCATATGAGAACGAATTTTTTTATTCCCTTTTCCATCATGGGCTCTGCCAGGTTTCTCTTGAGGAACATGATGTCGTTCTGAATGCAGTCGTTCCACTCGCCAAACATTTCCAGAATGGCGTATCCCATGTCGTAATCGGCGTAAAGGACTTTGGTGTACAGGGTGGGAGAACCAAAGGAATCCCACTGCGGGTGAATGTAGTAATTGTATATCTTGTTTTCAAAAAAGAACTCGCTGTACTCCCTGTTGAAAAAAGGAGAATGGCTGTCCTCCGACGCTATGTAATCGTCCCGCCAAAAGTAATAAGGCTCTATATCGTGCATGATCAATCCTTTCTTTATCTAACCCTTCTTTTTTTTATTCATTGCCCTGAATCGCCTTCAAATTTACAGAGAATCTGAAAGAAATACACCATATGATCTGTCGGCAATTCCGAATTGGGGGAGAAGCGTATTAGATGGTTTACCGCAACTAATAATAACCAATAAACGGTTGCCCATCACTCTTCGGATTCCAAAAGTTTTTCCAGCCTTTCAATCCGTTTCTCCAGTTCTTCTATCCGTTGCACCCACTCACTTCCTACTTCCGATATGGGTTGTTCTGCTTCAGCGGGGCTTTCTTTTACCGGCTCTTCAGTTGAAGCAGTGTCCAAATGGAGGGTGTCCGCCTCTGCGCCCTGGGGTGCGACTACAGGTGCCTCTGTTTTGACGGTGTCTCCATTGAAGAGATTTTTAAATTCCTCCCAGGGACTGGTTCCCGTAATGAACTGTGCCGCAAAAAAGATGATGGGGCCGGCAATCAACAAAAAGATCAAAAATCTCGCACATCCCGTTAGTTTGTATTTTCTTCTCATAAAACATCGTTTTTTCTAAGCGTTTCTACGATCGGATTTTCTCCAACTTCCCTCCCATGGGTTCACAACTGCTGCCCAAAAAAAGATTGAGAAAAACAGCTCTGTACTTCATTGCTATAAACTCACGGTAAAAGTAAGTAAAAAATTGCTTTGTAAAAAATTCAGTGGAATCAATGCGCTCAGGGAATAATTTTGACGGATGGGCATTTGATTCCATCACAGGAAAAAAAGTAAAAAATGCCTGAGATTGGAATCTTTGCGGTTTTGAAAAATTCACCTGAATTAAAGCCGAGCTCGATGTAAACACCTATTTGAGCTAACTTGTCTTGAGACTAGTAATAATTGGGATTTTTAATTCCGAAAACCTTTGCCCCATCCCTAAAGGGTGGGT
>SKYC01000247.1 GCA_007128085.1 Saprospiraceae bacterium
AGCCGGAGTTCCCTATCTTTATCTGGTTGGCAACCGGATAATGGCCGAGGACACCTTTTATTGGAAAACCACCACCAGCGCCAATCATCTGATTATTGGCGGATCGAGAAGCCAAAAGGGAATTTCTCCGGCCGTACTTTCGGAGGAGTTAGACCTGGAGGGCAATTTTATCAACCTTGCTTTTACACTGGTAAACTCCCCTTATGGATCCTATTACAACCACTTCATAAAAAGAAAATTGAAGTCAGCTAACCGCGATAAACATTCCGTATTTATCCTGGAGATAACCGCTGGTCTCCTGATGGATTTCGAAGAAGAGCGCTTGCCCAGAGAGCGGGATTTTAGAATTTACGACCTGTTTATGATCAACCAACACCCCAATATTGAATACTTTATCCGAAACAGCAATGCCAGAAACCCGACCCTGAAAGAACTGCTCAAAGACAATCCGAGATTGGAGTACCTTGGCATCCACAGAGACGGGTGGGTTGAATACATCGGTCAGCGAGACATCACCATTCCTCTTGAAGATCTGAGGGTCTATTCCAGAGAATTTGTCAGATCTCCTGAGCGCGAAAAAGCTTTCATTGATCTGGTTTCTGATTTAACGGACAGGGGGAAAGTCATCCTGGTCAGATTGCCCATACATCCGGAAGTAACAGAGGTTGAAGATATGCGTCACCCCTTTTTTACACCCTTTATTGAGAAAATAGCCGACCGACAAGGTGTGCACTTCATCGACTATTCCGGCAGGGGCGAAAATTTTGAATACTTTGACCAGTACCACCATCTGACGGGGAAAAGTGCCCGTGAGTTCTCCCATTTACTCGCCCGCGATATTCGCTCCAGGGTACAATAAATGAGTCCACCCCGAATTAAAATCCGGGAAATTCACTTAGATTTCAAAGCCTTGGAGATAAACGAATACAGCATTCCTCCGCAGGTTTGTCAGCTTTTGCTTAAATTTGCAGAGCGAATACAAAAGCATTGATACATTGATTTAAAATACTAAAAATGGAAGCGACAAAATCCAAAGAGGCCCTTATCAATTTTATAAAAGAAGAATTTCTAAACGAAAGTGAAGAGGAACAATTCAATGAAGATACTGCTCTGGTGTCGAGTCGAATTATGGACTCAATCTCTACCCTCCAGTTGGTGGATTACATTGAAAAAGAATTCGACATTGAGTTTAATCATCACGAAGTCGATCAGGACAACCTCGATACGGTCAATAAAATGTGGGATTTCATTACGAGCAAAAAACAATAAAAATCCCCGTGGAAACTCTTCATCAATTGTTGGTGGATTCGGCACGGAAGAACCCGAATAGCTGTGCTTTAGACTGCAACGGCCGGATTGTATCCTACCTCGAACTGGATGAATTATCCACTCAGGTAGCCCAATCATTAAAATCCCGATGTAAATCCACTGCATTCAGAGCCGCGGTATTTTTACCCAAAAGCATTGAATCTGTCGCTGTCATTTTCGGAATCCTCAAAGCCGGAGGCACCTATGTCCCCCTTGACATTGAAGCACCTGAGACCCGGAATCAATTCATCACAGCGGATTGTGAAACTCATTTTGTGATCGGGTCCTCCGATTTGGACATAGAGTGGATTTTGCCCGATTTAAAACCAGAAACAGAGAATCTCAATTTTTTGGATTATTCCATTTCCATCGCCACACTTTCTCCTAAAAAAGAGTCCGGTATGGCTATTGAACACCACCTCGCATATATTCTATACACATCCGGATCTACGGGCCAGCCCAAGGGTGTGATGTTTACGCATTCGAATGCATTGAGCTTTATTCACTGGTGTTCTGGGATTTTTTCCCCCACGTCGAATTCTGTTTTTTCCTCTCATGCGCCCTTTCACTTTGACCTGTCGATACTCGATTTGTACCTGAGCATCAAGCACGGGGCTAAACTCGTATTGATCGATCACCAGACCGGTAAAAATCCCCGGGCATTGGCTCATCTTATAGAGGAAAAAGGCATTACCCATTGGTATTCCACTCCTACCATTTTAAAGCTCATTTTACTTTACGGAAAACCTCATCGCCGAGATCACCGCTCTTTGCGTTTTGTTCTCTTTGCAGGAGAAGTTTTTCCACCGGACAAATTGCAGCAACTAAGCCGGTTGTGGCCCCATGTGCGCTTTTTTAATTTATACGGCCCAACTGAAACCAATGTCTGCACTTACTTTGAAATACCGCATCCGTTTCCCGAAGACCGTCAAGATCCCTTTCCCATAGGAAAAACCTGTGAACATCTCTCCACTCAATTACACCGCATTTCCCCTGGAGCTGATGAACTCTGCGTTTCCGGTTCGGCAGTGGCCCATTCCTACTTGAAAAATGAACGCGCCAATTCCAATTCCTTTTTTATTAAAAATGGCAAAAAATGGTATAAAACGGGCGATCTGGTAGAAATCAATGAAGAGGGATACCTGGTATTTAAAGGGAGGAAAGACCGCATGGTAAAAAAGAATGGATTCAGAATTGAGCTGGGAGAGATAGAAAATGCATTGAACCGGCATTCCCAAATCGCCGATGTAGCTGTGTGGTCGGAATATTCCGACGACTACGAGTGTCGTATTACTGCCTTTGTGCAAGCCAGAGACTCCGAAGAATTGAACTTTGGAAACCTAAAAATTTATTGCCTGGAATGCCTGCCACACTACATGACTCC
>SKYC01000087.1 GCA_007128085.1 Saprospiraceae bacterium
GGCCAACTCTGCGGTACAGTCGGGATCTTCGCTGTCGACGATGGTGATGGTGGTGGGCCCGTCGGCGATGAGCCATTCACCGAGTTCGACCTGCTCCCCATAAGGGTGTATAATCGCGGGGTCTCCTTGAACGTACCAGCCGTCTGAACTGCTGTTCAGTTCGCTGGCGGTGACAAAGGCGGTAAAGGTATCGTCAAGCGGGTCTTCTTCGGTTCCCTGATTGTTGCAACTGACAGAATTCAGTACCAGATCGATCAGACATTGATCCGAGCAAGGATCGAGTGGATCGGTCTGGAAAGTATCACTGCAATCCGGATTATTGAGGTCAATAATTTCAATCGTTGCCTGAGATCCGTCAGCGGGTAATGTAAACGTACCGTCGTTTGCGTAATCAAAAGTATCGATGAGTTGACCGTCAACCAATAGGATAAAAGAATTGTCTTGCCCGGGATTCAAAACGTCGGGCATAACACTTATTTCATAAAAATCATCCCCGGGATTGGTAGGGGTGTCATTGTCATTGCACTGGACTGTGACTTCAATCATGGAAATTAGACAATCAAAAGAACAGGGCTGTTGACTGACTTCTAAGGAAACCTGACATTGACTATTCGTAATGTCGATTACATTGAGAACGAGAACATCCCCGGTAGCTGGCAGGCTGTCAATGTTGGCTTGCTGACCGTATTCAAAAGGCCCCCAGGTCATGCCGTTCCAGTTGACATTGTATTGGGAGGCATTGCCTTCCAGACTGTCGATGGTAAAAGTAATTCCGAAGAAGTCATCGCTGGGATCTGTGCCGGTATCATTGTCGTTACACCCTCCGATGATTATTTCATCGAGGTCGATGAGGCAAGGTTCAGAGCAGGGTGGTGGTGGGGTTACAGTCAATTCGGCGGTACAGTCGGGATCTTCGCTGTCGACGATGGTAATGGTGGTGGGTCCGTCGGCGATGAGCCATTCACCGAGTTCGACCTGCTCCCCATAAGGGTATGTAGTTGTGGGGTCTCCTTGAACATACCATCCGTCTGAACTACTGTTTAGTTCGCTTGCCGTGACCAATGCGGTGAAGGTGTCATCCAGTGTATCTTCTTCGGTTCCCTGATTGTTGCAACTGACAGAGTTGAGAACCAGATCAATAAGGCATTGATCCGAGCAAGGGTCGAGTGGATCGGTCTGGAAAGTATCACTGCAATCCGGATTATTGAGGTCAATAATTTCAATCGTTGCCTGAGATCCGTCAGCGGGTAGTGTAAACGTACCGCCGTTTGCGTAATCAAAAGTATCGATGAGTTGGCCGTCAACCAGCAGGACAAAAGCACTGTCTTGCTCCGGATTCAAAACCTCCGGCATGAGGCTGAACTCGTAAAAATCGTCGCTGGGGTCTGTAGGGGTGTCATTGTCATTGCATTGTGAAACTACTTGACCCGTCATCAATAGGCAGTCAAAAGAACACGGTGCTTGCACCAATGGTATGGTCAATTGGCAGGAGTTATTGGAAATGTCGACAATCTCTAAATAGAGGGTATCTCCGGTAGCGGGCAAGCTATCAATAAATACTTCTTGTCCATAAGAAAACGGGCCCCATACTTCTGATGACCATACCACTTCAAATGCTTGATTGTTCCCCGCCAGAGAATCAATAGTAAACGTTACACTGAAAATATCATCCGAAGGGTCTGTTCCCGTTCCAAAATTATTGCAGGGTCCGATTTCAATTTGACTTAACTCGATTTCGCATGGTTCTGAGCATGGTGGGGGAGGATCTATGGTCAATACCGCAATGCAGTCGGGATCATTATCATCTACAAAGGTAATGACTACCGATCCGTCACTAATCAACCACTCACCAACCTCGACCAACTCATTGTAGGGAAATGGGCCTTGTGCAGGACTTTGTACGTGCCAGCTTTCCGCGGTATTAAAACCATCGAGCTCAACCATAGCTGAAAATGTATCATCACCAATATCCTCTTCAGTACCTTGATTGTTGCACAGTACCGATTGAAGTTCTGCAGTTATTGCACAATCGTTGGAACAGGGAACTAAACTACTGAGAGTTTGAGCATCCAAACAAGTGGGGGAATTTAAATCATATACTTCAATGAGCGGTTGAGAGTCATCGGCAGGCAAAGTAAACTGAATGGCCATACCGTAAGCTGCAGTATCGATAGGAATGCCATTAACGGCAACTACAAAGCTTTCGTCTACCCCTGGATTGAAAATTTCTGTTTCTAATTCGACTATATAAAAGTCGTCCGTTGGATCAGCGGGTGTCCCATTGTCTTGACAAGTGAAACTCAGGGAAGAAATTTCAATCAGACAGTCCGTAGAACACGTATTTAATGGCCCCAATTCCTGTTCTACACTACATTCAGTTTCCAAATCAGTAAATACCATGAGGTAGACCATTCCATCTGCGGGAATTTCAATGGTATGAGTTTCCCCATAATTAAATGGGCCGTATTGGGTTCCCGCCAGGTCAACCTCATATTCACCAGTATTGGTTCGATTGTTTTGTAGAGAAAAGGTTAATTCGTAATAATCGTCGTCCGGATTTTCCGGCGTGTCAGCATCGTTGCATATAGCTTCAAGATTGGCTATTTCGATATCTAAACCCGGTGGAATTTCAAATTCAGTTTGTCCTGTACAACCCTCTTCATCCACTATATAGACGGTGTAAATTCCTGA
>SKYC01000315.1 GCA_007128085.1 Saprospiraceae bacterium
CGGGACTTTGGTCCGGCTGTTCATCATCGGCCCGATGATCCAATAAATCCAGTTCAATAAACTCCTCCCTGCGGTCGATGGGCTCTAAATCCGGTTGCGGTTCAATGATTTCGCCGGGTGGCGGAGGCGGAGGGGGAGCAGGCGGACGGGTAATGGGAGGAACCACTTCTGCTTCTTTCTCTATCGCTACAGTTTCTCTTTCCAAATCGACAGGCGGCTCGTATTGCGTCCAGTTAAAAACCACCAAGACCATCGCAAGACTCAAAATGAAACCGACCATTAAAAAGGGGGTGCTGAACTGAAAGGCATTTACTGCCCGGTATTTGGATCTCTCCAATGGGAAGGCTGCCCGGTCGACCTCAGCGCCCGGTCGGGTCAAAATTCTCCGTGAACCGATGGCCAGCCAACCTCTAAAAATTCCTATGAGTACCCCGGCGAATACGGCCATTGCGGCCAGTATCAAAAGCAATTGAGTTGTGTTGAATTCCATATTTGAAAAATTTTGAGGTGAAACATTCAATGACCAGGATATATATAAAGATAGAATCCATAGAACCTATATCCCAATTTTCGTCCGCTACCGAGATTTCGGAAAATAAGATACATTTACCTCTGCATTCCATATACAAGATGCAGACATTGTGCGCTTTTGGTGTAAATGACACAAAATATTTTGGGTATCCGCCGTTTAGGCCTTTTCTGCCCCTATCCACAAAAAGTCCGAAAAGCCCCTGCCAACCAAAAAAATAATGACATTCAAAGTGGACTGGAACACTACTCAGCCATTGGTTCAACCGCAACCTTATTACAAGCGAAAATGCAAGTGACTTCTGCTCTTCGAAAATTGAAACAGTGAATTCTACAAAGTTTTTACAGGAATTTTATGCCCATTGAATTCAATTACTTATCTTTGTAAGTGATTACTTACTTACTCCCTAATCTATGATAACCGCCAGGCAAAAAGAAATCTTTGCAGCTTCGGGAAAACTCCTGACTCAATCAGGCATCAACGGACTGACCATAAAGAATCTGGCAGCGGAAATGGGCTTTACGGAAGGGGCTGTTTACAGACATTTCAAAAGCAAGGAGGAAATCATTCTGCTGATGCTGGAATACCTGGCCGAAAACATGGACGAGCGACTGTCAGCAATGCCTAAAGAACCGGATCCGGAGCGGCATTTACTTAATCTGTTTGAAAACCAGCTCAACTTTTTCAGTCAAAACCCCCACTTTGTGGTGGCTGTTTTTTCCGACGGCTTGATGAAAACAAGTGATAAGGTAAATGCGGCCATCCTGAAAGTGATGACCGTAAAAATGAAACATCTGTTCCCGGTAATCTTTTCAGGTCAGCAAAAAGGGGTTTTTACCACAGCGATTTCAAGTGAAGAACTCATCCATATTATCATGGGATCTTTCAGATTACAGATGTTTAGATGGAGGGCCTTGGGGTTCAGGGACGACATAAAGGAAAGTGGCATAAAACCCATTCAATCCCTATTGAAAATTATTAAAAATCATTAAAACCAAAACTCATGAAAAAATTACCAATTTATTTACCGATGATGGTGCTCTTCTTTTTTCAGATTTCTGCAATCCACAGTCAGCATTTCGGAGATTCCTCTTCGGCTGACCGGGTACATGAATTAAGACTAAACGATGGTGAAAAGTGGAAAATTGACGCGGACATGGTGAAGCATATCCGGATCGGCGAGGATTTACTGAATGAATTTATCAAAAGATCGGGAACCGATTACAGCCGACTTGCCAAAGAACTCAGTGAGTCCAACAACCATCTTATTTTTTCCTGTTCAATGACAGGTGAAGCCCACGACCTATTGCACAAGTGGTTGCACCCCCACCTTGAATTAACAGCAATGCTCCAGAAAGCTGACGACCCTGAAGCGGCCTCTAAGTTGGTCTATAAAATGAAGGACTCGTATGAGAATTTCAACACCTACTTTCAATAACAAACACAAGGAAGTGACAGGGGTTAAGATGACCACTATTTTCCACCAACTCAGGAAAATAGATGGCTGAGTTGTTATAGCAATCAACTGAGATGTCCATAATCGGACAACCGGACCTTTTACCAAATACTAAAAGGACCGGGAATCCGGGTTAAAATGGCCAGGCCCCATTGAAATAGGCTTAGTGCTTGAAGAACTTTTTTACTTCTGTAAAATGGTCTCCCTTTACTCTCAGCAAGTACAGTCCATTGGGCAGCGATTCGATATCCACCACTGACCGATGCGATTCAATTTCTTTTTCCAACAGTACTTTACCGTGTATATCCACGATTTGAACCAAATAGGAATTAAAAGCTCCTGAGTCCGAACCGGATAGATCGACAAACAATTCCGTAGATGCAGGGTTGGGAAAAAGCCTCAAAGCAGATTCGCCGGCTGAAAGTTCATGGACAGAGGTTGTTTCACTAAAACAAAATCGGTAGACGGTCCCCTCTTCAGGAAATGCATTGAGAAACTCAACTTCCTCATCAAAGTCCATATCGATCCATAACTGATGAAAATGAGGATTATTGGGGTCGCCACTGAGAATGCCTACGAGATCTAAATAATCTTCCTCCCAGTTGCCATCGATTAATTCTTCATAAAACCAACCGAAAATAACTCCTACAGGCATATACTCTTCAAAGTATTCCTCCATAGCTGAACTGATGATAGATGGACCGA
>SKYC01000229.1 GCA_007128085.1 Saprospiraceae bacterium
CTGGAAATAGCGGTAATAATAATTGTCCCATCCGACAAAATTAATAAAACTTCTATTTTGCGATAACGTTGGCATAACTATTTGGTAGCCAATCATAGGTATTGGAGGTCTGAATATTATAATTTAGCAGGGTGTTCATGCTTTATTAAGAATTCTTATTTTCAATAAAGTATCATCAAAAAATAAAAAACTGACTTTTATTAACAACTCTAAGGTACGTTGGTTTGAAATTTTTCTTGTTGATCTAAAGGATTACAACCGATGACAATAATTAAGGATTCTGGTGATCGCGATCATTTGTGTGGTGGGTCTTTGTTTTAATTAGATATTTGGACTCTATTTCGCGGATTGCAGTTGTGAGAACCTCAATCACATCTTCCAATAAGTTTTCGAGGTGAGGGTCGGGCAGCTCCACCTCCGGATATTTTTCAATTTCCCTGATTTTGGTTTTGAGCAATTCGATTTTTAACTGATCGATGCTCGGTTTCAGTTTATGAGCGACCTTTCGAAGGGTATTCAAATCTCTTTCTTCATACGCCGATTTTAATTGATCGATACTTTTTCTGCTCATATCGACAAATACATTCAAAATTTTGGGAAGAAAATCACCATTTCCGGCATCCATGGCTTCCAGCGAACTTAAATCGTATAATTTTTTGATCTCTTTTGGGGTTGGTTGTTTGCTACCGCCTTTTTTAGAAAGATCCAGGTATTGGCTGAGTTTTCTGTACAAGTCCTGCTCCTCATAGGGTTTGGTAATGAAATCATCCATTCCAATTTTCAAGTACTTGTCGATATCTTGTTTGAAGGCATTGGCAGTCAGAGCAATAATGGGAACATCAGACTCTAATTCCTGGCGGATAATTTTAGTGGCCTGTATACCGTTCATTTCGGGCATTTGAATGTCCATAAACACCAGGTCAAAAGAGCGATTATTGAGTAGTTCGACAGCTTCTTTTCCGTTTTTGGCTTCCACTACCTGACAACCAATGACTTTTAGGCTTTCTCTGACAAGAAAACGGTTCATATCGTTGTCTTCAACCACCAGTATATTTATTTTAGCCATGGACTCTTTATGCAGTTCGGTTTGATCAATCCTTTTGAGTTGTTGGGGATCTGCTATGGGAAGCGATATTTCAAATCTGACGGTGGTGCCCACATTTTTTAAACTTTCAACAATCAACTCCCCTCCCATTTGTTCAACCAGATCTCTGGCGATGGCCATACCCAGTCCCGTTCCGTCGAATTTTCGATTGAATTCATCGTGTTCCTGAGAAAACTTTTCAAAGACTTGACTGACAAACTCTTTGGTCATACCTATTCCACTGTCGACAGCCATTATTTTGACGGTTTGGTGTGTTTGGGTGGTTTTTACCGCTTCCATCACCAAAGAGATGAAGCCCTCCCTGGTAAACTTCAGCGAGTTGCTGAGCAGATTAAAAAGAATTTGTTTCAGACGCACTTCATCACCTACCAGTGCTGGTTTTATATTTGAAGAAAGGTATATTTTAAAGGCAATGTTTTGCTCGGTGGCTCTTTGAAAGAATATGTTTTTCAGGTTAAGAGCTACGTGTTTTATACTGAATGTTTTGTTTTCAAGTGTGAGTTCACCCGCATCGATTTTGGCCATATCCAGTATATTGTTGAGTATGGTGAGTAAATGTCGGGCGGCTGAATCTGCCTGATGGACATAAAAGCCATTTTTACCTCGCAAATTTGACCTCGACAGCTGTCGAATCATCCCGATGACTACGCTCAGTGGAGTTCTGATTTCGTGACTCATTTTAGCCAAAAAAATCTCCTTGGCCTTACCTGCTTGTTCTGCCTGACTTTTGGAGTAGACCAATTGCTGTTCCATCTGTTTTTGATCCGTAATATCGAGCATGGCTCCGATGGTTCCCACGATCTCTCCTTTGTCGTTGTAGTTGGGAGCACCACTGACCAACCACCAGTGCTCTTTTCCATCCACCAGGTTTACTTTGAGGTCGTAGGTATCCGGTATGCCCTTTTTTCTGAGGTCTTCTTTTTCTTTTACTGTTTTGTATGACTGCTTAAATATAGGCAGTTCAGCGATGTTTCTGCCCAAAAGATCCTCTGCCTGATGCCCCGACATTTCGCAAAAAATAGAGTTGACAAAGGTGATGTTTTGATTCTTGTCGAGGTTCAATAACCCCAGGTTGAGATTGGAAATGATGTTTCGGTATTTCTCCTCCTGTAGGATTAATTGATTCTCCCATTTTTGTCGGTTTTTGACATTGATGATCATCTGTGCAAAAATGAACAGGAGTTTTCTCTCTTGCTCTGAGTAATTGTGATGTTTTCTCACCGAATCCAGCCCTACGAAACCCGTCAGGTTTTCGTTTTCCATCATGGGGAAAGTGATCAAACTTTTAATACCTTGATCCTCGAGCATTTTCTTGAATTCAGGCTCCTTCACTTTCGAGCTGTCGTAAGAGTAATAATACTCTCCATTGAGGTGTTTGTTGAGCAAACTTTTAGAAAGGGTGATGGGGATATTTTGTAAATTGTCTATTTCAGAAGTAATGCCTTCTGCACACCATTCATAGGTATTGGTCATGGTTTCCTCCCTTAAATCGTAATCAAAAATGTAGACTCGGTCTGCATGGACGAAGGTGCCCAGTTCTTCCAGTGACTTCTGAATGGCGGTTTCGATATGTTGTAAGTC
>SKYC01000185.1 GCA_007128085.1 Saprospiraceae bacterium
AATTTCCAGGTATACTAAAATTACCGAGGAGGAGGTGTTGAAGGTCTTGAAGGAGAATGGAAGAGTAGAATAATCTCCCTCAAATGGTCGATCCAGCAACAAAACCAAAGTAGGATGACTACCTTAACAGTTTTTGAGTATTTACTATCTTCCATTTTCAAATTTTAACCACTTCCTACCCCAATGAATCCCCCTTTGTAGAAACTTCACCTCATTCCACGGGGTAAATTGTCGACTTTCGACTCAATACCAATAACTTCCGCGACACACCCATTATGAATAAAACCGCTTAAAAAATCCCTGTCATTGAACAACCCCCCGACTGCGTTGGGGCAGGAGTGCAAATCAGTGATTTAGGCAAAAGAGACAAAAGTTGAATAAACCACCTTGCGGGAGCAGCACAGCTGCTATTCCACTGGGTAGACTTTCTGACTTTCAACTTTCGACTCAATTCCAATAACTTCCGCGACGCAACCATTATGTATAATTCAACTTAATGAGGATTTTTAGTAATTTCGCACCACCGTCCATCCGGCTATGCTTTACACTTTCCACGCTCGATACAAAATTCGATTTCGTGAAAAGATCAGAAGGGGAGTTAAAATTAATTTGCCATCCTTCAGTTAAAGTATCATCTGGTGTTTTATCCCCGAAGGGGGTGGGCTGAAAAGACAAGGAGCAATACAAAAGTTTCACTTTAAATTTTCTCGTCGGCAACCATAGGTTCAGTAAAAATTAATAAAATGAAACGGTCCATGACCGTGATATTCAACGAGCAACATTAAAGTTTTACTTTGATTTTTCTCGTCGGCAACCATAGGTATACAGTAAAAATTAATAAAATGAAATACCCTGTTTTCTCACTTCTGATTATGATGGCACTATCGGTTTTACCGTCCTGCGGAGATCAGGCAGTCGACAGTCCAAAGCCGCGCATTTACCCCAAGGTCGTTTATCCTGAGCGGGCCTACCAGGACTTTGACATGGAGAGCTGTCCGTTTAATTTCAAAATTCCAAGCTATTCGACCCTGGATCGAGACAAGCGGTTTTTCGGAGAAGACCCCCTCCATCCGTGCTGGTTTGACATAGTGATTCCGGTCTTTGACGCCCGCATATACATGAGTTATTACCCCATTCAGAGTCGATCCGATTTCGATAAATTCATCAGCGATTCATACACCATTGCCAATCAGATCAATCAACGATCGGATTACATGGACGAATTCATCATATCCAAGGGAGATGTTGGTGGGTTGATACTCGAATTTGAGGGCCATGCCGCTTCACCCACCCATTTCATACTGACGGATACCACCAATCACTTTTTGCGGGGGGCTCTTTATTTCAACACGACGGTGAGGCCGGATTCCCTGGCTCCTGTCATCGACTTTTTAAAGGAAGACATCTCCAAAATTATTGAGACTTTTGAGTGGAAAAGCGAATGATGAATGGAAGAGCTCCGCACTTATGCCCGGGCGAACGCGTGAGGGATAGAAGCGAACACGAAGCGACAGCGAAGTAAAGCGGATAGCCCGACCCCCCAACGAGTTGGGGGGCACGCCCTAATACATGGTAATTGTTTCCACTTTTTCCTGCCCCTACCCTTTACCCTCTTCCAACATACTTGCTAAACGCCTTATCCAGAGCAGTGGTTAACAGGGGTTTTTCCAGGGAATAAAAGTATTCGGTTTGGGGTGCAAATTGGCGGTAAAATTGCGCAACTCCGGCTATGGATGAACCCTCAAAGTCGAGAACCCGGGGACTTGAACTGTATTCTCGGATAAGGTGATCGATCAAAAAGTGCATGGCCGCAACCTCTCTTCCCACGGGCGAAGAAACGGGGCAAGTCAGGTAAATCCGATCCGACCAGAAAACGGTAAACAACGCTGCGATCAACTCTCCACCCGAATTGCGACAGCAGTACAAGCGACTGAGACCGGCTTTGTCACATCCGGTCAGGTATTGGTGCAATTGTTTCGGGGACACCGCACCGACAGCAACCGCAGGAAAGTGTTTTTCTGCAAAAGCGTGAAACTCTTCGGATATTTTTTCTTTGGTAAAATTCAGTCCGGGGTCTTTTTTGAGCACTCTTTTGAGTCGGCTTTTGTACCGCTCTGAAAGTGCTGTGTAAGATTCGTTCAGGGGTAGGTAAAAATTGACTCTCTTTTCTCCATTCCATTTGGCGGGCCACGATTCCGACGGCTGTGAGACGGCCAATGCGGCTTTTGCGTAAGACTGCTGAAGATAGCCAAGCATGGAGTGAAGAATTTCCTCAGACACCCCATTCCCGTACAGTCCGGAAATCTGCACAAACGGGGGTACCGTGAGATAGGTCAGCCCCCACTTTTTCCGTGGAAAGAGCAAGAGGCCACAATTAAAATCGGCATCGGTCAGCACCGCCCACTTACGCGGAGATACCGCCTCCACATAATCGCTCATTCCATAGACCCTTGGGCGCTCTCCTCCCCGCACGAGATCGTCCCAAAGATCGCGTTTCAATCGGGAGCAGTGAGTAATTTTAAAGTCCAAATTATTTTTTTCTGATTATGGATACTCCGTCACGTATGGGTAAAACCACCACTTCTACCCTCGGGTCTTCCAATACCATCCGGTTAAATTCACGGAGAGCCTGGGTTTCTTCGTCCTCGTCCTCCTGCAATACCTTTCCGCTCCACAGGACATTGTC
>SKYC01000042.1 GCA_007128085.1 Saprospiraceae bacterium
AAAGAAGCGAGTTTTAAAGCCGACATAGCAAGACCTTCAACAGTGGACCGACCTGTCCCCAATTCATTGGTGGAAAATTATCAAGAGCCGTGATTTTTTGTTTCTTTTGTACGTGTCCCCAACTCGTTGGTGGATCTAGACAAAAGAAAAAAGGAAAAAAGATAAAGGAGGATTTTTAACTTTAATTCCAGGATTTGTGGTTGTTGAGTTTCACTAAAAGGCAAAAGGAGTTCACCCAGTAGAATTAAGCGAACCCTTCCCAAAAGTGGATTCCACTGGGTTTACAAGGCTTTAGATTGGCTGGTATAGAACTCCCAAAATTTCGCTATAAAAACTTAAAAATCATTTACAACTTAACAGAAAATTAATTTTTTGTCATGTACCTAGAAATTTACAACAAAGGAGCCGCCACTCTGTGGCTTTTTCTTGGTTTCTTACTTAGGTTTTCAAGTTCTTATTAACTTGCCTTTACCACATCCCAATTTGTTAAAGGAGTTTCCTTTTATCTGTCATGTGGCTAATTTGAAAAGATAATTACCTAATCAAAACCACCTCACCGGAATACACTTCGGTAAACCCATCGGTGAATTCAATTTCTACCATGTATACGTATGAACCCGGAACGGCTTCTTCACCCTGTATGGTTCCATCCCAACCGGTATTTTCCAATTGATCGATTGAGATTTGGCTGCGTTCGAAGACCAAAGCGCCCCAGCGATCGTAGACGCGCAAAAGGGGCACCGCCCTGACACCAATTCCCGTGTAGACTCTGAATAAGTCATTGATGCCGTCGTTATTCGGGGAAAAGGCATTGGGGATATATACATTTCTGATGCTTTCCAAAATAAAGGTGGTGCTGGCACTGCCCGTGCAACCATTTTGATTTTCTACCATCAGGGTAATGGTCTCTTCAGCTATGGGGGTGGCCAGTGGGTTCCTGCAATCGTAGCAGTCGAGTATGTCGTTTTCCGTCATCCAGAAGTACGACTCCACCGATACCGGGTCAATAATTTCGGGGTCGAGTTGTACCGTTTCCCCGAGCTGAACTTCGATTTGAGTCGGTAGTTCAATCAGTATTTCCGCCGGTTGATCGAGCGAAAAAGAATCGGTGACAGAGCAGCCGGCCTCGTCAAAAACACTCACGATGTAATTGCCGGCAAAAAGTTCGACAGAATCTCCCAGGGGAAACAGCCCCCCGAAGTTGATGGCAAAGCGATAGGGACCTCCGGATCCTCCCTCTGCATCGGAAACCGTAAAGGAGGTGGTCTCCCCGAAACAGTTGATGTCCTCCGGTAAATCGTAAGTGAACTCCAGTGGTGAAGCTTCTTCCATCAGATAAGAAGTGGTGTCTGAACAGCCGTTTTGGTCAATGACTTCTATTTCGTACAAACCCGCAGCCAGACCCATGGCTGAACTCTGGTCGGTGATGTTGGGTTGCCAACTGTACTGATAGCCACCATTACCACCGCTTACCATCAGATCGATTTGACCGTCTTCACGTCCCGCACAACTGATGGGCTGGGTTGTGTTCGGATTGATATCTACAATAAGGCTGTCGGGCTCCTCCAGAGTAAATTCAAAGGTGTCTCGACAATTGTTGATGTCGATAACTTCTAATATATAGCTGCCCCCGGGAACATTGGAAAGGAGTGTTCCAATACTCTGATCCGGATCGTCCCAGTTCAATACGTAATCAGGGCCTGTGCCACCGGAAATGGCCACCTCAATCCGTCCGTCCTCGTCGCCAAAACAAGTCGGATTTTGTGTCTCTGTAAGATCGAGGCTGATGGGATCGGGCGATGGTATATCCACAAAAAATGTATCTACGCAGAGTCCGTCACTGACCAACACGCCGTTTTCCCCTGCGCAAAGCGTAGGGTTGAATGGCCCGACCAGTTCGTTTTCCCATAGATAAGTGTACACACCGCCGCTGGATCCTCCGCTCACCTCTATCTCTGCTCTTCCATCACAACTGTCGTGGCAATTGGTTCCCACAATATCGATAAAATCCGCTGTCAAAGGCTCCGGATCTTCGAGGACGATATCGTCTATTTCAAGAGGATCGCAATCTCCGCTTAGCTGGCTTACCGTCACAGAATAGTTTCCGGCCGACAGATCGGTGAGAACGGCCTGATCGGGTGCTCCGGGGATAGACCATTCGTAACTGAGTGCCCCCGGACTGCCGTCAATAATTATGGAAATTCGGCCATCCGAATCGCCGGGACAGGAGGGAGAGTCGAGTATCACTTCCTGTAAGACGAGTTCACCCGCCACTTCGAGCTCTACTGTTTGAGAAGCCACACAGCCGTCGTCACTCAAAATGTAAGCCGTATAAGTGCCGGCACTCAAACCGCTTATGGTAGATCCGCTGTAAGGGGTTTGATCCTGATCCTCCCAGTCCACTGAAACTACGGTGCCCGTCCCGGGAGTGAAATGCACTGTCAGGGAGCCCTGATTGTCAGTAGCGCAGGAGGCGGGAACCTGAGTGATGGAATCTATGACCGGGGCATTGGCTTCCTCCACGGTAAAACTATCCATTGTTTCACAGTTGTTGAGATCGGAAACGACCACGGTATATGTACCGGCTTCGACTCCGTCCAACAGTGTGCCAGTTTGTCCATTGTCCCACAAAATCGTATAATCGGCCGGAGTATTTACTTCTCCGCCGCTCACCTCTATCTCAA
>SKYC01000049.1 GCA_007128085.1 Saprospiraceae bacterium
GAAAAAGCGGCGACGGTGCTCGTTATACTTTTTTATTACCTGCGCCTGACGGTCATTCCCTACCCGCTGACACACGATTACTACCCGAGACAAATCGATGTGTACGACTTTGGATTCGCCATACCCTGGATCGGTTTGGCGGTTGTGCTCGCATTGGCGTTCTCCGTGTTTAAGTATTGGAAAAAAAGGCCCTTTGTCGCTTACGGTTTGCTGTTTTTTGGCATGGCATTGTTTCCCTACACCAATATTTTATTTCCCATCGGGACCAATTTGTCGGAGCGATTTCTGTACACTCCATTGGTGGGGGCCGTAATCATGGTCGGGTATTTTTTTGGGAAAATGTATCAGAAGGCCGGTCCACGAAAGAAAAAGGGGGTAATTGGAACCCTGCTGGTGGTGGCTTTGGTTTTTTCTGTAATCACCGTTAACAGGAATTTTGCCTGGAAGAGCAATTATACCCTTTTCACTACGGATATACAAACCAGTGAAAATTCGGCCAAACTCAACAATGCCGTGGCTGGGGAGTTCACCGTAAGAGCTTCCGCCATGGAGGACAGTCCTCAGAAGACAGCCAAACTGGAGGAGGCCGTGTACCGCGCCACAAGAGCCATTGAAATTCATCCGAGGTACAAAAACGCTTATTTGATACGCGGGAATGCAAAGCTGTACCTGGGCCAATATGAGGAGGCCATTGCTTCTTACCAGGTTGCCCTGCAGCTGGATCCGAACTACGCCGACGCACTTCGCAACATTGGAATTGCATACAGGGATGGAGGGAAGTATTTTGGTCAGCAGCAAGGCAACATACAGAAAGCTTTTGAGTTTTTAAACCAGGCGGAGAGATACTTGCCTGACGATTATGAAACGATGAGATTGCTGGGGGTTGCCCATGGGGTCAGCGGCAACCACAGCGAGGCCATTCGGTACTTTACAAAGGCTACAGATATCGAGCCCGAACACGCTCCTGCCTGGTACAATCTGGGCAGTGCGTACTTTAATATCGGAGATACGGAAAGAGGATCCCGCTACCATCAAAAAGCACTCAGTATGGATCCCGATGTCGTGGAAAAAATGAAAAACTAAATTTCAGGGCTGCAAATCGGAAAAAAGAAATTTTAAACAGATAAAACCCGGAGGGTTGAAATGAATATAGCAAAAGAATAGTTTCGGCATCTCAAGCCTTAAAGGGTGGAATGATCTTTGGAATGATTGTTCAATTTTTTGCGTTAGCAGTTGAACATCAGGGGAAATAAAAACACAATGAAGCAGTCGATAACTGCGATGTACAACGAGAGACACAATGATTTTTCCTAAAATTTCACATCGGCAGTTATTCGAAATGAATAAAATTAAAACACAATGAAGCACTGGATACTACGCATCACCGCACTCACTTTTTTACTTGCAGCCGGAAATCAGGTTGCCACCGCTCAATGGCCCATCCAAATGATTACAGATCCGGACAAATTGGCGTGGGTGGATTCTGTGTATGAATCCATGACGGTTGAAGAGCGGCTCGGACAATTAATTATGATCAGGGCGCACTCCAATATGGGAGAACAACACGTCCGCGAAGTCAAGTCACTCATCGAAAAATACCACGTCGGATCGCTCTGTTTTTTTCAGGGGAACCCCCTGGAGCAGGCCAGACTGACCAATAAGTACCAGGGACTCTCAAAAACGCCCTTGCTCGTCGCCATGGATGCAGAGTGGGGGCTGGGTATGAGATTCCGGGAGGACGGCATTTCTTTTCCCAGACAACTCACTCTGGGTGCACTTCAAAACAATCACCTCATCTACCAAAAGGGCCGGGAAATAGCGCGCCAGTTGCGCCGAATCGGAACCCATATTAATTTTGCGCCGGTAATCGATGTCAATAACAACCCGGCCAATCCTGTAATCAATGACCGATCCTTCGGAGAGGTGAAAGAAAGGGTTGCAGTCAAAGGACACGCCTACATGCGCGGGCTTCAGGACGGAGGGGTGATCGCCTGTGGAAAACACTTCCCCGGTCACGGCGACACGGATGTGGACTCTCATTTTGATTTGCCGGTGATCAGTCACAGCGCCCAACGGATGGACAGTATCGAACTCTTCCCATTTAAGCAGTTGATCCCTCAGGGTTTGCAGAGTATAATGATCGCTCACCTGCACATACCCGCTTACGACGACAGACCCAATATGCCCACCACGCTTTCCTACGATGTGGTGACGCGTTTATTGAAGGAAGAACTCAGGTTTAAAGGCCTCATTGTTTCCGATGCCATGGAAATGAAAGGCGTGACCAAATACTTTCCCGCGGGGGAAGCCGAATTGAGAGCCTTTCTTGCGGGCAATGATATCATTTGTCTTCCCGCGGATGTACACGACACAGCATCGGCTTTGTACCGCGCTTATGAACAGGGAGAAATCACCGACGAGAGACTGGAGGAAAGTGTAAAGAAAATTCTCTCTGCCAAGTACTTTATGGGTTTGCACAGCCCGGAGGAAATTGAACTGGAAGGTCTGGAAGAAAGTGTCAATCACCCATCGGCTCTCACCATCAAATCCGAGATCATACAGAGTGCCATCACACTGGTAAGAGATGAACAATCCATGTTTCCCTTTTCATTTGAAAATGGAGCCAACATGCACACCCTCGCCATTGGAACTGCCGTAAAAAATACTTTTCA
>SKYC01000359.1 GCA_007128085.1 Saprospiraceae bacterium
ATGAGAAATGAGGCGCACCGCTTTGCCATCAACTTTCACCGCGACAAACGATCCTCCCGACTGCAGATCAGTAGTTTGCAGGAGATACCGGGAGTGGGAAAAAAGACGAGTGAAAAACTCCTCAAGCACTTTGGCTCGTTGAAAAAGATGAGCGAAGCGCCATTGATCGAAATCGAATCGGTGGTGGGACCGGTTCTGGCCGGAAAAATTTATTCCTTTTACCATCCGGAATAGATTGGGAGAAAAACCGACCCATTTATACATGACAACTATCGGTTGTAAAACACTGAAGTGCTCAACTCGCCATTTCTCAATTGGATTCTTCGATAACACGGAAAGGTTATGGCTTCCTCAAAGTCCTGATAGCGGTCGTCTATCCCAAAAAAGGGGGATGGGGTAATAAATACGGAAACGCCGGGCCGCAGCAGACTTTTTTCCGTGTGGTAATGGCCGCAGAAAACGGAAATAGGTGTCCGGGTTTTTTCGATAAACTCTTCGAATAGACCCCATTGTCTGAAAGGGTGCTCATTGTCCATATAGGGCACCTCGCCCCGGAGTGGAGGATGGTGAGTGAATAGCAATTTTGGAAACCGATCGTCTTTCAAACAACGGTTGTACAGCCAATCCCACTGTTCACTGCTGAACTCCCCGGCCGAACTGTCTGTATAAATGAGGTGGTATCCGTCGATTATTTCGTCGAAGTAGAGTTCGCCACTGTTTTTCAGATGGTCACCCATATTAAATGCACGGGCGAGAGTGGACGGACGATCGTGATTACCCGGCAGAACCCGGTAGGGTACACTCAGTTTGTCCAACTGTTCAACAATCCATAAGTACGTTTCCTCCTCCCCCTCTCTGAAGCAGAGATCTCCGGTCACCACCAGCAGGTCGGGCCGTTCCCGTTTTTGAAATTCCAGGGATTTCAAAAAAAGATCTCGGGTGTCTTTTCCAAACGGCCGTTCAGTTTCGGCTGCGATGTGCGGATCTGTAATTTGATTGATGATCAATGGAAACTCATTTATTGAAGAGATCGCAAGAGTGTATTTAAGGAGGTCTTTTCTCTGATGACTCCCTCCACTTCGCTGATGTGCAGTCGCTGTTGTTCCAGGCTGTCCCTTTCCCTCAGGGTCACCGAATCGTCTTCCAGACTTTCGAAATCTACCGTGATGCAATAAGGGGTGCCAATGGCATCCTGTCTGCGGTACCTCCTTCCGATGGCGTCTTTTTCATCGTACTGACAATCAAAAGAAAACCGGAGGGAATTAAAAATGGAGCGGGCCTTTTCTGTAAGCTCTTCCTTGTTTTTGACCAGCGGAAGAACAGCGCATTTGACAGGGGCCAGAGCCGGTGGTAGTTTGAGTACCAGTCTCGTGCTCGCTTTGCCGTCGGCATCGGGCACTTCGTCTTCCTGGTAGGCGTGTGAAAGCAATGCGAGAAACATGCGATCCAGACCTATGGAGGTCTCCACCACATAGGGGGTGTAGTTTTTATTCAACTCGGCATCGAAGTACTGTAGTTTTTTACCGGAAAACTCCTGGTGTTTTTTCAGATCAAAATCTGTTCGGGAGTGAATGCCTTCCAATTCTTTAAAGCCAAAGGGGAAATCGAACTCAATGTCGACAGCCGCGTTGGCGTAATGGGCCAGATTGTCGTGAAGGTGGAACCGAAGTTTCGATTCGGGAATTCCCATGGCCCGGTGCCATTTCATCCTGAAGTCTTTCCAGTATTCGTAGTACTTCATCTCTTCTCCCGGCCGCACGAAATACTGCATTTCCATTTGTTCAAATTCCCTCATTCTGAAAATAAACTGACGGGCTATGATTTCGTTTCTGAATGCTTTTCCGGTTTGAGCGATGCCAAATGGAATTCTGGAGCGCGTCGTATTGGCGACATTCAGAAAGTTGACGAAAATCCCCTGGGCTGTTTCCGGCCTCAGATACAATTTGCCGTCACCGCCAGCAAGGGATCCATGCTGGGTTGAAAACATGAGGTTGAACTGCCTGACTTCGGTCCAGTTTCTGGAACCGCTGACCGGATCGGCTATATCGAGTTCATTGATGAGAGTACCGAGACCCTTTAAGTCATTTTCGTTCAGGCAGCGGGCCATTTCGGATTTGATTTCCCCTATGGTTTGCACGTATCGCGATACCCTCGGGTGCTCCGCTTTGAATTTTTCTTCCACAAAATCGTCTCCAAACCTCTTGGCCGCCTTGGATACTTCTTTGTCTATCTTCTTCTCAATCTTTTCCAGATAATCCTCAATCAGTACATCGGCGCGATACCTTTTTTTCGAATCCTTGTTGTCAATCAGGGGATCCATAAAGGCATCCACGTGGCCGCTGGCTTTCCAGGTTTTGGGCGCCATAAAGATGGCCGCATCGAGACCGTGAATGTTGTCGTGCAGTTGAACCATGGATTTCCACCAATACTCGCGTATGTTGTTTTTCAACAAAGTACCCAAAGGGCCGTAATCGTAAACCGCACTGAGTCCGTCGTAGATTTCACTTGAAGGGAACACGAATCCGTACTCCTTGGAGTGGGATACAATATTTTTAAAAAGATCACTCATGTTTATTCCGTATTTGAGCTGCAAATATGGTGAAATCCTTTAATTTTTAGATGCTTATTGACTAAAGATTATGAGCTTTTGCCCCTCCAT
>SKYC01000093.1 GCA_007128085.1 Saprospiraceae bacterium
CCCCATTACCGGTTTGATCCCCTCTATGAAATCCTCGTAGCTGTAGGATTGATGAAAGGTTGAAAAGACATAACGCTTGATCAGATTGTCGGGTTGAGGATTGAAATTTTTTGCTTTTTCAATGATGTCGTACAATTCAGGCGCTTGTTCCTGGACTTCACTCTCGATTATTTTCCAGCTTTTGTCTTCTTTTTTATCAAAAATCAGAGGAGGTTGTCTTTGTGTATAAGCGACAGATTTACTTTCCTGTACAGTATGCATTTGCAGTGTGCCCCAAATAGTAGGACGAATGTTTTCTGATTTGGACATACCGGTTTTCTTCGCCACCCATCTGTTGTCAACGATATCACTTACTCTTACCTCTCCCAATTCGATCAAAGCGATTGCAACCACCTGCCACCAAGTGAGATCCCGCACAATTTCTTCAAAGTGCTCTTCCTTGCTCAGGGATGTTTCCCTGCTGGTATATCTGTCGAAGTATTTATCTTTTAGGCAGTAGGTTTTACCGGTCCCCGGAGGGCCGTATAGAATGATATTTTTTGCCATTGTAGTAGCGTTTGTGGCCGGGTATAACCGGCTGTAAACATAATTTTCAAAAACTTCCTTGTGGTGTGTACGGAAACCAGAAGTCTTTGATCGATTGTATTCCCGACTGATACCCTCGTGTATGGATTTCAACTGATCGGAATTGGGATTAAAGCTGTCCATTTTGGTATAAAAAGGTCGGGGTGTATTTCCACCGAATTGTCGACTCTCATTGTTCAACTTTTCTTTTGAGAGTACAAAAAACTGAGCGGGCTGTTTCTCGCCCTTTCCTTCCAGGTACCATGCCATGCGCTGTCCAATAGTCAGTCGCAGAGAATGGGCATCGTAGTTATAGCAGAGCTGCGTCGCCCCCTTGGAAATATTATTTCTATCGATAATTTCCTTTAGAAAGCCAAAGTATATTTCCAGGTCTTCCTCACGGAAATAGCTCAGGGTTTTCTCAAAATCGTTATTACCGTTGTCCTCGATCATTTCCATAAGCGTTTGATATTGTTCTTTGGTCGCCTCAAAATTAAAACCCAGCTTACCGGCTTTGAGGTTTTCCATAGAATCCTCATTGATCCGCTTTTCCATTAAAGGCGATTCCAGCAAGTTGTGGGTGATTTTGACCTTGGCTTTGGTTAGGTTGTTATCAGTTGTTTTCCAAAGGTGGTCATCGCTTGCCTGCACATTCTTCTCCGGGGGTGCACTCACTTCACCCAGTGCATAACAACCGGCCTCTTCTCCGGTCATCCAGACAATGACTTTATCACCGGCCTGAATGTTGTCCTTGTGGTCAGTGACGTTCCAGCTTTCCAAAATATTTTCTCTCAAGGCAGTTTGGACGTCGTACTGATCCGGATCGCTCTGAAAAATCCAGTAATTGGGTTCTTTAGAGAGATAAACATGAAACAGATAAAGCATATAATCCTGAGACAACCAAACCCAATCCACTGCTTTTAGCGGACCATCGGTGTTCAGCTTATTATTAAGGAGTGCATTAACCTCTTTTTCATAGTGCTCCCAGATAGCTGTTGTTGTTTTTTTCATTGCAGTGTTGACCAGATTAAAATTCCGAACACCGCGTTTTGGTATATTTTCAAACTCAAACAAAAAAACCAGACCATCGAGTAGTTTTTGGTTGGCGATGGTCATGAATTTTTCCGGTAATAGAGTGGCTGCCCAAACACTGAACTTGGGGAAGGATAGCGGGCTATCTCTCAGGTCGTATTCATCGAGCAATCCGCCTTCGTGCAGATTGCGTATTTTCCGAATATCATCGAGAGCAATAAACTCATCCTGGAAGCGCCTGCTGGATAAAATGAAGTTGACCCCTTTTGTTTTGGAGTCGTATTTTTGCTCCTGGGATTCCCTGCAAATTTCGAGTATCTCTTCATCTGTCTGCTTATCAAAATCCACTCTTTCATTCAGCCAACGACCGAATTTAAATTTATAATTTTCACGATTCTCCAGCCAGTCAGTGCTTTTGCAGTGATCTAAGTACGCTCCGAATGATTTATGAAAACGTTCTTCATTGAGCTCTTCATCGATTTCGTGATTCACATATTTGTAGTGAATATTGTCTTTTTTCTCCGTCGGTGGCTCCCCGTTTTCTTCATCTTTTCGAGCCAGCTCAAAGCCCAATTCTTTTAAATGTTTAATTCCATTATTTTTCTCCCCTCCTTGAAACCATTTACTTAAAATAAACTGTCTTTTGGGGCTGAAAAACCCAGCGAGCGAAAGAACATACTTCGGCGGATATGTTTTCCCCTGATAAACCACATCGTAGGTTTCGGATTTTCGCTTGGCGGGAACCCCTTCTTCATCGATGCGCTGCATAGCAGCCAGCACATCCTCTTTTCGAATGGTTTTCAGTCTTTCTGATGCTGTCATAGATAACTGTTTTTAGCATAAATACTCCGCACGTTCTTCCACCCGGATTTTATCGGATCAAGCCCTTTACATTCGCTGAAGCAGGGTAAATGTATGGAAATTTCAATAAATTACCGGTGGGAACGGGTGTTATTTTGTGGGTGGTAGGGGGTGAAGATTTGACCGAGGGCGGTAAGAAGGAGTTTACCCAGTATAATAAGGCGATGCCTTTCACGAAGTGAATTCCACAGGGTA
>SKYC01000288.1 GCA_007128085.1 Saprospiraceae bacterium
GAGACAGAACTAGAAACCCTGCCAAACATAGATATCAACATCAAATGCGGAAACTCATTGGTGAGCCGTTTTTCAATTGATGCGGATTTAGGTCAGGCGCTGAAAAAAAGCAAATGGACTATAGACAGTTATCGTGTTGCCGTTGATACGTATCGAAATGCACAGAGTAAAGAGGAAAAGAGGGAAATGGAGCGTCTCATCTCCGATATTAAATCGGATTTTAGAAGTGAGATTTCCAAAAACGACCCAAAAGTACAACGCCTTAGCCGACTTTCCGGCGGACTGGTGAAACTGACCACTCAAACCGACCTGTTTGCTCAAACGGCCAAGGAGAAGAAAGCATGGCAGAAAAAAGTGGATACGCTTACCAAGCAAATAAACAAGCTGGAAACCGAAATAGAAGAAATAAAATCCAACAAGATTTTCGAAAACGCGTTTGAATGGCGATTCGAATTTCCCGAAGTGCTGAATGATAAGGGTGAATTTGTAGGCTTTGATGTGGTGATTGGGAATCCGCCTTATGTTCAAATTCAAAAGATGGCTTTTGATTTCGATGGTGTCAAATCCAAATATCAAACCTTTGAGCAGACAGGTGACATCTACGCCCTATTCTACGAAAAAGGGTTAGAGATTCTAACACCACAAGGTATACTAAGTTTCATTACGTCAAATAAATGGCTTAGAGCGAATTACGGCCAATCACTTAGACAATTCTTTTGCACTCACACCAGTTGCCTTCAACTAATTGACTTCAATTACTATCAAGTTTTCCCTGAAGCATCAGTTGATACCAATATTTTAACTTTTCAGCGGGGCGCTACAGTGGAAATAAGAAATGCTACACTAATTAATCAAGGTTTTGAACTTGCAAACATCCGCGAATATGTTGAGCAAAACAAAATCAAGGTATCAGGTCTTAGCTCAAATTATTGGTCAATTATTCCAGCAGAAAGAAGCTCATTAAATGAAAAGCTCAAAAAACATGGTAAACCAATTAAAGATTGGGGGGTTTCCATTAATCGTGGAATATTAACAGGTTATAACGATGCTTTCATAATTGATAGAGCCACACGAAACAGACTTATATCTGAAGACACGAAAAGTGATGAATTAATTTTTCCTTATCTCCGTGGAAGAGACACAAGAAGGTATGGGTTAAAACATGAAGATCTGTATCTAATTGCCACCTTGCCTAGTCGGAAAATAGATATTGATAATTATCAAGGGATAAAAAAATATCTTGAACAATTCTTACCCAAAATAAATCAGACAGGTGAGACTTTTATTAACTCCAAGGGCAAAAAAGAAAAAACCAGAAAAAAAACTAGCGGTAAATGGTTTGAAACACAGGACACAATTGCATACTGGGAAGATTTCAATAAAGAAAAATTGGTTTACGCAGAGACAATGCGTATCCACAAAAATGACATCACAAACTTTCCTAGATTTGGTTTTGATGATGAATCGTTTTATTGCGATAAGACCACTTTCATAGCAACAGGCGACCATATTAAATATCTCTTAGGAGTTCTGAACTCAAATATAGGGCGATACCTAATCAAAGAGTATGTAACCAAACTTGACACCGGTGGTTATATGATGCAAAAAGTATTTTTAGAAGTAATTCCTATAAAAGTACCATCATCTGTAGAGCGAGAAGGCATTGAATCACTTGTTAATACAATAATTGATACCAAAAAGACAGACCTTCAAGCTGATACAACCACTCTGGAAAAGCAAATTGACCAGTTGGTATATCAGCTTTATGATTTGACCGACGAAGACATAAAAATTATTGAAGAGAATTGAATACTCTGTATAAATATCGCCCACTTTCTGAGTTTCTGTTTAAGGAACTTTACTATCAAGAGTTGTACTTCGCTTCCTACTTTGAGTTAAACGACCCGCTTGATTTGTCCGCTCGGATTGAATTCAGTTGTGAAAAAATGGAGCAAGTAAAATACCTTATCTATTTTCTCTTTAAAACAACTTTGTCGTTTGATGCTATATCGGAAGAGCAAAAACAGAACAACAGTAAATTACTTGAATTCAATGATAATAAGTCAAAAGTTGCAGATTTTGAGAAAATTGTTTTTGAAAATATAAACCAGCTCAAAGAGAAGAGAGAAAAAATTTGGACTACTGATATTGTAAGCATTATTGGATCAGTGTCGCAGCAACACAATCTCGGCTTTCAATTTGATTTAGATAATTTCAATGCTGAACTAAAACGTATCACAGCAAAATTTCTTGAAAACAGCTATGCCACTTGCTTTTCAGAAAGTAACGACAATTTTTTAATGTGGTCGCATTACTCAAGTAAGCACTCAGGTGTTTGTTTAGAATTTTCATTAGAAAAACCAGGGCTTTTCCCTTATATCGGCAAGCCACGAAGAGAATTAGATTATGATAAGTACGTGGAAAAAGCGTCTAAATGGGAATTAAAAACTTATCATTACTGGGATAGTATAAAAAAAGTTAATTACGATAGTGAGCAGCCATACATTAATTTTTTTGAATTTTCTCCTGTATTTGAAAATGAATATGATTGCGATTTAATAGGACTTTCAAAATCTTGGACTCATTATCTTGCGAATCAACTTGAATTAGTATTCTCAACCAAAACTGTACCCTGGGAGTATGAAAAGGA
>SKYC01000076.1 GCA_007128085.1 Saprospiraceae bacterium
CGAAAAGAGACAGTGAAAAACTTAAAAGAGACAGCGATGAAATCGGTCACAACTTATTTTAAAGGAGTATTTTTTTTCGGATGCATTCTGTTGTACCTCAGTTGTGGAGCACAGGATGCCTCTATTAATTTTGACCCCCACCCTTACGAAATAGAGATATTTGGGGATGTAAAACCGGTAAAAGTTACGCCCATGGACACCACCGATGGTTACTGGAGGGAAAAACTGGACAACCAATCCTATTACGTATTGAGGGAGGAGGGAACTGAGCGGCCCTTTACCGGAAAATACGACGGCTTTAAGGAAGAAGGGATTTTTTGTTGCAAAGGTTGTGGCCTGCCCCTTTTTGCTTCTGAACACAAATACGATTCCGGAACGGGCTGGCCGAGTTTTTATCAACCCCTGGCTCCCGGTGTAATGGGGTACAAAGTGGATAGGTCTCTCGGTATGGTCAGAACAGAAGTCATCTGTGCGCGATGTGGAGGACATCAGGGACATGTTTTTGAGGACGGTCCCCGCCCGACAGGACTGCGGTATTGTATCAATTCTGCAGCCATGGAGTTTGTTGATAAAAATGAGGCCAAACCTCTGTTGGATGATTTAAGGCGGTAATCTCCCGAGAACCTTCTGGAGTCTGGTATTCAATTAAACCCATCTTCCGTAGGGACCAACCCATTTCTTTCCTCGAGTTGTCCGTTTTTCACCTCAAAGAGCGAGGTGCACAAATGCCGTATAACCGCCTTTTCGTGGGAGATGACCCATAAATTCATGGGACTGTTCTGTGCAATTTGTTTTACCATCTGAAGCACCACGACCTTCCAGTAGATATCCAGTCCGGTAACGAATTCGTCAAAAACCATTCCCACAGGCGCATGTAAAAGCGCTCTCACTATGGCCAACCTCTGAATCTGCCCACCACTCAACTGGCCGGGTCGGCGAAGGAGAAGAGAATCCTCCAGGCCAAAGTGCATCATAAGGGTTTGTATCAATTTCGGATCGGAGGAGGTGAGTGCAACTGCATCTCTAAGCTGATTGCGAATTTTTTTCACCGGATTGAAAGAAGACGCCGGATCCTGAAAAACCATTTGAATTTGTGGAAAATTTGGGTTGCTCAATCCGTGATTAAAAACCCGGTTATCAAAAATCAAGCGCCCTTTGTTCAGTGGGATCAAACCACAAAGAGCTTTCCCCAGTGTGGACTTGCCACTTCCGGATTCTCCGTACAGACCCGTTCGACAACTGGCGGGGAATTCAGCATCTACAGCGGTCAATACGCTTTGAAATGTATTCTTCCCCCAGAGCCTGTTGACAGAGTACCCCAATTCAGCTTCTTCCAAACGCGTCTGCACTCCTCGCGATTGGTGAAATGGAAGGATGCTTTTGGCCTCGACTGAGTCCTTTTCATTAAACAAAGTACCGGCACCTGCGGTGTATTCTTTGTACAGATCAAACAGTCCGGCGGTATACGATTCCTCCTGTTTATTCAGCGGATTTCCATTAAACACTATTTGACCGGACTTCATCACCAGTAAATGATCCGCATGATCTTCGATTGCCCGGAGGTCGTGCGTAATCAAAATCAGTGTCGTAGATAGCTTTTTACATCTTCGAACCAATTCTCCCAGTATTTCCTCACGCGTTTCATCGTCCAGGGAAGAAGTGGCTTCATCGGCGATAATGACTTCCGGTTGGGTAATCAGCGCCGCAGCGATGGCAGCTCTTTGTAGCTGACCTCCGGAGACCTGATGTGGATAGGCCTCGTAAATACGTTCGGGATCCAATATTTTCAATTGGGAAAGCTGAGAAATGATTTCTTTTTTTACTTCAGAAGATGTCAGGTCGGTGCGATGGGACAGTCGTTCCCCGATCTGATGTCCCAGTTTCTTTATGGGGTTGAAGGAGAGCAGGGGTTGCTGGATAATGTATCCCAGTTTTTGCCTCCGAATTCGAACCAAATTCTCGGGTTTTTCACGCAGTACATTCATTGCATCTGAAGGTGCATCCGCGGAGCAAAACCCAACTTCGCCCACAGCTTCCAGACCATCTCGCAGCAGCCCCAGAAGAGAGAGAGCGGTCAGTGATTTTCCCGCACCACTTTCACCGGTCATTCCGATGACCTGTCCCCGCATTAGATCCAGATGAGGAATATGAACCAGAGGTTCAGCCACCTGGAATCGCGAAAAGATTTTCAGCCCCCTGATTTGATAAACTGCATCCATGTGGATGTAAAGTTATTGAATTCTGCAGATATGGGATCAATCCGTTCGATTTTCAAGGGCGATGATGACTTCTTTTCTCAGGTGTTTAATACGGTTTAGAGCATTTTCGAGATAGTCCTTTCCAAGGAAGGACCGAACCCACTTCAATTCTTTGAAAAAGGCGTTTTTTTGCTCTTCTTTAGCTTTAAGAGTAAGGTCTAACTGGCCCAGTCTCCAAAGTGTCTTATTACTCAAAGTGTGGTATTTTCGAATGTCTTTGATCAATATTTTCATAAATTCTATCAGTTCGGATTCAGATGGATCTACCAACCTTAGTCCAACCCTAAGGTTACTCAATGCCCGATAATCCATAGCACGCTCGTTTCTCCTTTGTGAGATAACAGGTTTATAGGATTTAACTGCTTCATAGGCCGGCCAAAAATTAGGAGAAA
>SKYC01000126.1 GCA_007128085.1 Saprospiraceae bacterium
AAAATTGGGTTTAGAACCTTTGAGCTCTCCATTTTGTCCAACGTAAGGCAATCCAGAGAGTTGTGTGATGTGTTTATCGAGCCTGAGGAACTCAGTTCCTACGGTATCTTTTCCTTTGGAAAAATGGATAAAATGTTTGAAATAGGTTACGAAACCACCCGAAAACACATGGGTGAAATAGAAAAATTATTCGAGTTAAACAAAAATGAATTATGAATCAAGCTGTTTTCTTAAATCGCGGTAAAGAATCCATTGTAAAAATGAGACACCCCTGGATTTTCTCAGGGGCCCTGAAGGGAGGGAAAAACTGTGCAGAGGAGGGTGCCGTTGTATCTGTAAAGAGCGAAAATGAAGAGACCCTGGGAGTGGGTCATTTTCAGCAATCCTCTATTGCTGTTCGACTGTTGAGTTTTACAGATGAGGCCATAGATGAGGGGTTTTATAGAAAAAAGCTGGAGGCGGCCTGGAATAACAGATTGAAATGCGGTTTCGAATACGGGGACAATAACAATTGTTTCAGATGGGTCAATGGAGAGGGAGACGGACTTCCCGGACTGATAATCGATCGATACGGAGCGCTGATCGTTCTTCAGTTCCACAGCGTGGGGATGTACCTGCAGAGAATGGAAATTGAAGCGGCGGCACGCTCTGTTTTTCCGGGCGAAATAGAGGCGGTTTACCTGATGCCTACGGCTGTTGTTCACGAGCGTGTTCCCTCTGCTGAAGAGGGGTTTATCTCCGGTGAGCAAAGCGATGGTTTTCCGGTTTCTGAAAACGGCATGCGCTTTTTAGTCCATCCCAATAAAGGCCAAAAAACCGGCTTTTTTGTAGATCAAAGGGACAACAGAGCGCTGGTAAAACAACTGGCGAAAGACAAACGGGTATTAAATGCATTCAGTTACTCCGGAGGCTTCAGCATTGCAGCTCTTCAGGGCGGTGCAAAAAAAGCCACTAGCGTTGATGTTTCAGAATACGCTGCTGAGTTGTGTGAGCAACACCTTGAACTCAACGGTTACCACAGCGATTCTCAACCAGTGATTGTTTCGGATGTCATGCAGTACCTGAGTAAAACAGAAGAGGCATTTGACCTGATTATTCTGGATCCTCCTGCATTTGCCAAGAGTAGAAAAAAATCTCACAATGCGGTTCAGGCCTACAAGCGTTTAAATGCGCTGGCCATGAAAAAAATCGAAGAGGGCGGCCTGATATTTACTTTTTCCTGTTCGCAGGTCATTCACGACAAGCTTTTTGAGGACACCGTCCGGGCGGCGGCAATGGAAGCCAATAGAGACATAAAACTGATCAGAAAGTTGGGGCCCGGTATCGACCATCCCGTGAATATTTTTCATCCCGAAGGACATTATCTCAAAGGTATTTTACTGGTCGTTGGAGATAAGCTCGGCGGTTAAGTCCTCGGGCTTTGATGAAGTCATCGGGAAGGTTAATCGAGTTTGACGTTCATACTGTCGTGCGAATCCAGGTCGACATCGATGTTTTCCTTCAGAGTAGTAGCCAGTGTCATTCCCACGTAATTGACTTTTACGGGAAAGTTTTTGTGCTTCCGGTCGACCAGCACACCCACCTGAATCCTTTTAGGCAGGGATTTCATGACGGCTGAAAATGCATAAAAAAGGGTCCGACCGGTATTGGCCACATCGTCGGTTATCAATACCGATTGATTTTCAAGTTCCGATATGGGAATGTCCATTTGGATTTCTGCCTCCAGGGGATTGGCAGGGTTGAGGCGTATATTGCCTTCTACGACCTCGAGCAATGCAATTTTTTGCAATTCTTCGTTGATCAATTGCGCCAGTTTTTTCCCGTTGTTGTTGATGCCCAGCAGGTAGAGTTTTTTGTGGCTGAGGTTGTTCTCAACAATCTGGAAAGCCAGCCTCTTTATCTTTTGTTTAATTTGTTGATGATTGAGGATTTCCATAGACAGACATTTTTGATTCAGAGTTTTTAATTCAGCTCAAAGCTAATAAATTTTCAGGGATGTCATTACATTTCAAAAGATACACCTATATTAGCATACGCAAATTTAAAAGTTGATTATGGGAGCTGCACAGTTCATTTTTATTTTGTTGTTGTTCATCACCTTTTTTTGGGCTTACCGAAAATACAGTGAATTGATACAGGCCATTTTCCTGGCCAAACCCGTGGAAATAAAGGGTCCCTTTTCCAGGAGAATTAAAAATACGCTCCTGGTGGCCTTTGGCCAAAAAAAGATGTTTAAGCGCATTTTGCCGGCGGTATTTCATTTGTTCATATACGTCGCTTTTTTAATTACGCAAATCAAAATAATAGAAATCCTCATTGATGGAGTGACGGGTTCACATCGGATTTTTGCCGAACCCCTGGGCGGTTTTTACACCTTTGTAGTTTCTTCAATTGAGGTCTTATCGGTGCTTGCATTTGTCGCGACCATTGTGTTTTTGTGGAGGCGCAACTTATTTATTGTTCCGCGGTTTAAAAGTGCGGAAATGACTTCCTGGCCCCGACTGGATGCCAATATCATTCTCTGGGCTGAAATGGTTCTTCTCATCGGAATTTTTTCGTATAACGGTGCCGATGTGGTTCTTCAGGGAAGAGAAATGGCGGGTTATTCGGATACCGGGCAATTGCTGGTGAGTTCCCTTATCGG
>SKYC01000179.1 GCA_007128085.1 Saprospiraceae bacterium
CACAGAAAATTATTTCCCGTCATTTACTCAAACTAAAGACGTTTTTTATCTTTTTTCCAGACAGTGTATTTTTTCTCCTGAGTGGGTTGATCCGCCGGTTTTTCGCGCAGCGGTTCCGCCTCCCTCAGTGATTTTCGGCAATCCTCCGGCAATTGTTGATACAACTCTGTCCCTTTGGTTTTCCACTGTATCATTTGATCGCTTACTTCTTTAATGAATTTTGCAGGATTTCCGGCATATAGAGATCGGGGAGGAATTTTTTCTCCGGCTTTGATAAAGGAGAGCGCTCCTATGATGCACTCTGAACCGATTTCCACTTCGTCCATGATCACGGCGTTCATTCCGATCAGGCTGTTCCTTCCGATGGTGGCACCGTGAATAATCGCACCGTGTCCAATATGAGCGGACTCTTCAAGTCGCACCGTTATTCCGGGAAACATATGGACGGTACAATTTTCCTGCACATTACAGCCATCCTCAATGATGATACCCCCCCAGTCGCCTCTGATGGCAGCCCCGGGGCCTATATATACATTTTTTCCAATGGTAACATTGCCGGTGACCGCCGCCTGAGGATGAACAAAGGCCGTGGGGTGGACAACTGGAGTGAAACCATCAAAACTGTAAATCATTTCAAAAAATTAAATTCGGGGATTGGATTCAATCCTGCTGCAATAAGGCCAGTAGCCTGAGAATCTCGACGTACAACCATACCAGAGTGATCATGAGTCCAATAGAAACATACCACTCCATATATTTGGGAGCACCGTGCTTCTCGCCCTTGTCAAAATTATCAAAGTCCAAAAGCAGATTCAATGAAGCTATACCGATGACCAGTAAGCTAAATCCTATGCCCAGTAAGCCACCCTCGTGTAAAAAGGGAACAGAAACCCCAAAAAACATAAGGATTATACTGATGAAATAAATGAGAACAACCGCTCCGGTAGCCATGATCACGCCGGCGCGAAACTTGCTGGTAACTTTGATGATGCCGGTTTTGTAAATAAAAAGCATCATAAATAAAATGGCCATGGTTAAAGTGACGGCATGAAAAATTATTCCGCCATATAAAGAGGCATAGATGGCCGATATGGCACCGACAAATAAACCTGTAAGCAATGCGTATATGGGGGCTGCTACAGGGCTGGTTTTTGGCTTGAAAATGGCGACCAGGGCAGTAATAAAACCCAATATAAAAGCTACAATTGCCATGGTCAGATTGGCATACATCCAACCCAAACTGGCCGAACCCAATAACATTAAAAACAACATCAGGGATTTATTAATCGCTCCCTCGCGCGTCATGGTCTCCTGATTGGTTGAAGCCATTGTGCCGGCCTCCTTCTGAAAAATACCTTCACCCAAGGCAGGGTTGGAGGAGGTTAATAAAGATTTGGTTTTCATTTTTATTCGGTTTTATTTTTTCTGAATCTAAAATTGGCCACCCGCGTTTTGGATCATGTTTTATGCACGCACAATGAGAATCAAAATCGGGCTTCAATTCTGTTTTATTTTTTGCAAAAGTAATCAGAAGTCTGCAATTGTGGGAGTTTAAAAGCGATTAGTGGTTAAATTTGTACAGTGCACATCAAAAAAGAGTAGTCCTCTTTATCCAGGATTGATCCCACTCTTCAATTATGAGGGATTGACCATCCGGGAACCTCCCTCTAAACGGTTTTATTCAATGGATTTTCACTTCCCACATTTCTGTAAAAAATGAGAACATCCAAAAAAAGAACTGGTTTAGCGTTTTTTGAGATAGGGACGAAATAAATCCCATTTTTCTGGTGGGAAGCACGATTTCAGACATGATTGCTCCCTGCAGTCTGATCTTCTCACTTCCATAATACAAACCACCTCCTCGTAGCTGGTGTAGGGATGGGAGAGAATCTCACTGAATTCTTCATTTTTCCAATCCACTTTAACCAAGTCCATCGAACGGATTTCAAACAACTTTTTGTTTTTTTGAATCAGTTTACTTTCCACTCCATACACCTCTTTTAATTGAAGAGGGGAGTGGAACCCTCCGAGCAACTCCCGGTAACTTATAATTCTCGAGGACAAAACAGGGCCAATGCCTCTGATCTTTTTAAAATCTTCGGCCTCTGCAGAATTGATGCAAAAAGGTTTTGGCTGCGACTGCTCCTTTATCTCATGACGGGGAGCCTTTTCTGGTTTTTGTTTGTGAGCATCTCTAGTATTCAGTTCAGTGGCAGGATGGTCCGATACAGCAACGGGTTCCGCTTCGGATTCCGGAGGCTTATCCGGTAGATTTTGGCCCGGCGAGTCACCTATGGTTAAATAGGGGATAATTTCTTCAATTTTTTCGGGATTCAAGCCGTAAATGCGGTGAATTTGGCTCAAGGAGTGAAACTCACCCATGGAGTTGCGAAAATTGATCCATCGGTGCGCCAAATTCTCGGATAGACCCAGGCTCATTAAGTCCGTTTGGGTGATGAGGTTGATGTCGTAGCAGGTGTCTGCTGTAATTTCAATGCTTTCGCCGGGCAGGGATTTCAGAATGATTTCCATCTCTTGTTCTCCTGACAGTAAATAGGCGGTTAGTTTTTTTTCGCCAAAACAATACAGGAAAACAAGAGCAGAGAGCAGTGCAATTGAAATCCGCTCTTTGGGGTGGATA
>SKYC01000406.1 GCA_007128085.1 Saprospiraceae bacterium
ACTTCGCAAATAATGGGCACCAGATTGGTGGGGGGCTTGCGGGAGGCTTCACCTATTTTAGCGGAGGGATGGGCTCCGGCCGGATTGAAATACCTCAGCAGAGTGAGTTTGAATTCGGGAAATCTTTTTGCCACATCGATCAGCTGTTGCTCCCCGATTTGCTTGGTGAGGCCGTAGGGAGAAGTCGCTTCACCCATGGGGGTCTTCTCCGTTACCGGGATTTTCTCTGCATTTCCATAGACCGAGCAGGAGGAGGAGAAGATAAAATGCCGGATGTCGTTTTGAATGGCTGCCTCGCTGATATTCAGTACCGAGGGGATGTTGTTTTGGTAGTATTTAAATGGAAAAGCCATGGATTCGCCTATGCTTTTATAGGCGGCAAAATGAATGATAGCCTCGAACGGCCCCGCCTTTTTTACGCTCCTGAGGGTGGCCTCCCGATCCGTTAGATCCAATTCAAGATTGTGAATCTCCTTACCGGTCAACTCTTTAAGAGCTGTCAACACTTCCCTGTGTGCATTGGAAAAATTGTCAATGCTCACTACCTCAAAACCCGATTCAATCAAGTGGAGCAGGGTGTGACTACCAATAAACCCGCATCCACCGGTAACCAGTATTCTCTTTTGCATACAATCCATTTTTTTCGGTCGCCAAAGTTACTGCATTTATTGGTGATAATCGGATAAAAATCCAAAATCCCCGGCTGTCCGGATCCAAATGGCATACTCAATGGCGGACAAAGGAATGTTTGTGGACTTTTCCTTTGAGTTTTTGAAGGGTGAATGGATCCCGCCCTAATGAGCTAAATTGTCCCAATTACTAACCATAATTTCCCGAAATTCGCTACCTTCACGACTTCATTATGATGACCATCGGCTCCCATGAGGCTGACCATTGGTTTTCTTTTTTTATAACTAATCCTCTGACTATGTTTTTAAGACTTTTATTGCTTTTTGTTTTTGTGGGTATCTCCACTTACCTGGTGGCGCAAGACTCCGATGATGAAGCCAGATTGCTTCGCTTCCCAACCGCTTACGGAGATCAGGTGGTATTTACTTATGCCGGTGATTTGTACACGGTCACCAGATCCGGAGGAACCGCCCGGAAACTCACCAATCACCCGGGCATGAAACTCTTTCCCCGATTTTCCAACGACGGTTCAAAAATCGCCTTTACCGGACAATACGACGGAAATACGGAGGTGTACGTAATGTCTTCTTCAGGAGGTGAACCGAACCGAATTACCTATACCACCACACTGAGCCGAGACGATGTTTCTGATCGGATGGGACCCAACAATATTGTAATGACCTGGACTCCTGATGATGAAGAAGTTGTGTTCAGGACCCGGGACAACAGTTTTAACCCCTTTAAAGGGGTGTTGATGAAAGCTCCGCTCTCCGGTGAATTGCCCGAGCAACTCCCTTTTTCTGTGGCTTCCTGGTGTTCCTTTAGTGAGGATGGAACTGAATTTGCGTACAACCGGGTTTTTAGGGAATTCAGAACGTGGAAATATTACCGCGGCGGACAGGCCGACGATATATGGCTCTTCAACTTTGAAAGTGGAGAAACAGAAAATATTACCGAAAACAACTCTCAGGACCTCTTCCCAATGATGCACGGAGATAGGATTTTCTTTGCATCGGATCGCGATCGCACCATGAACTTGTTTGTATACGATCGAAATACAGAGGAAACCCGAAAAGTGACTCATTTTGATGAGTTTGATATCAAATGGCCCAATTTAAGCGATGGCTTGATTACCTTTGAAAACGGTGGATACATTTACATATACGATATAGAATCAGATGATTTACAGCGTGTGAGTGTTAATCTGAAGGAAGACCTCGCTACGGGAAGAAACAAAAGAGCCGATGCGACAGAAAACCTGTATTCCTCTGCCATTGCTCCCGATGGAGCAAGAGCCGTTTTCAGCGGCAGGGGAGACGTTTTTACTGTTCCGGCATCCAGCGGAGTTACAAGAAACCTGACGCGTTCATCCGGAGCCCACGACAAGTACGTATCTTGGTCACCCGATGGTAAATGGGTGGGCTATATATCAGACATAACAGGAGAAGACGAATTGTATATTCATCCGGCGGATGGAAGTGGTGAAGCCCGCCAGATTTCCGATGATGGTGGTCCGTATAAATACACCATGGCCTGGTCGCCCGACAGCCGTTACATTGCCCTTTCAGACAGATCGCATCACCTTTATTATTACGATGTTGAGAGCGGTGATCGCACAGAAGTGGCCTATAGCCAGGATTGGGAAATCAGGGATTTCAGCTGGTCCTGGGACAGCCGATGGATCGCTTTTTCAAAACCCAACCAAAGAGGGGCGACGAGAATTCATCTGTATAATCTGGAAGAAGCAGAACACTTCCCCGTGACCGATGAGTGGTACAATGCCGGCAATCCGGAGTTCAGCAAAGATGGAAAATACCTGTACTTTGTCTCACAGAGGGAATTTAATCCCATTTATTCTCAAACCGAGTGGAATCACGCCTTTGTAGACATGAACAATCTTTTTGTCCTACACCTGTCCTCTGATACACCCTCCCTTCACGAAAGGGAAAATACGGAGTCAAAAGTAGAAGAAAATGACGACTCGGAAGAGGGTGAAGAGAAATCTGAAGAT
>SKYC01000210.1 GCA_007128085.1 Saprospiraceae bacterium
AGGTTGGCGACATCTCCAATCTTATCACCTCAGCCTCCTTTCCTCCATACATTCTCATTTATTATTCAATAGCCTAATAAATTTTATTTTGTCATGTACTCAGTTTATGTTTAGTTGCTGTGATTAGGGGATAAATTCCCGGGGCTTCGAGAGCCTCAGCCACCGGAAATTCCTTGCCAATTTCAACTATCCGTTGCCTGAGGTGGTCCCTGAGCCTGCCGAAGGGCTCTCGAAGGTAGCATTAAGAACAAGAAAGAGACAAAATCCTACAAAACGACAATGGCTCGATTTTTGATGAATATTACTGAGCACCTTCTTAAAGAAATAGATATCGATGTGTAAACCACCGCAAAAAAAAACCATTGAAATTGCCTATTCGGAATACTCCGGGATAGATCACCTTCCCGCTGACCTTCAGCAACTGCTCACCCTTGCTTATAAAGAGACCCATAACGCCTATGCCCTCTATTCGAAATTTCAGGTGGGGGCGGCATTGCGATTGAGTGATGGCGCGGTCATTCCCGGATCCAATCAGGAGAATGCATCCTATCCTGCGGGCTTGTGTGCAGAGCGGGTTGCACTTTTTTCAGCAGCGGGATCCCATCCCGGAAAAACAATTGAGTGGTTGGCGGTAACAGCAAAAAACAAAACCAATTCGGTGGTCGATCCGGTTTTTCCCTGTGGGTTTTGTCTGCAGGTCATGGTGGAAATGGAGAGAAAACAAAACCGCCCCATACAATTGATCATCGGCCAGCCGGATACCCGAGTACTCGTTTTTGACTCGAGTTACCAACTCCTCCCCTTCGCTTTTAATGCCGACCAATTGTAGTGCAACCAATGCACCATCCGATAATTTGAGCGATTGTCATTACCATTGAGGGCCGGAAAAATCAATCGACAAAATACATTTTCGCCTGTTCAAGATCCTCCTCGGTATCTATTCCCACGCTCTCCCAAAGACCACTCTCAATTACACCGATATCGTAGCCGAACTCCATCCATCGCAACTGCTCCAGATTTTCAGCCGACTCCAGACTACTCGCACCCAACCCGGCCAGATCCTGCAATACCGAAAAGGAATAGGCATAAACTCCAATGTGCCTGTAAAATGCAGTCTTGTCCAACCAGTTTTCTTCTTTTTCGTCCCTGACATAGGGGATGGCTGCTCTACTGAAATAAAGCGCCCTGCCCAAACGATCGAATACCACCTTGACCGAATGGGGAGAGAACAATTCTGCCTTGGTTACAATGGGCGAGGCCAATGTGCCCACTTCGTAAATATTTTCTTTCATCAGGTCGATCAGATTGTTCAACCCATCCCAATTGACAATGATTTCATCTCCCTGAACATTGACTATAAGCTCATCCCCTTTGAGAGAGTTGGCGACCTCCGCACAACGATCCGTGCCCGTGCGGTGCTTTTTTGACGTCATCACCACCTCAGCACCCATCGACTGAGCCATCATTTCAATGGTGGGATGATCCGTTGCAATGATGATGCGATCAAATAAATCACTTTTTACAGCGTTTTCATAAACTCGTTGAATTAGGCATTTTGAACCTATGGAAACCAACGGTTTACCGGGTAGCCTCATCGAACCATACCGGGATGGAATAATGGCCACTACTTCGGCGTTTTTTTTCAACATTTATTTAAATATTATGATTTTTTGTAATATATTTGCACTTTCACCAACTCATACACAATGACGAAGTTAAAGCTATTCTTTTATTTTTTGTTTACTGTTGCCCCATTAACTTTAAGTGCGCAATCGGAATGGGTGGTTTATGTAGACAGCACCAACAGCCTGATTGCCATGCACAGCATTCAAAGTGGTGAAACACTTTTCTCTATCTCCCGCCAGTACAATACAAGTGTAGAGGATCTTAGAAAAGCCAACAGCAAACTCGATATAAATTCATTGGGCGTAGGGGCACAACTGATCATTCCACTTTCAGGAGACCGCACGGGGCTGACCCAACCCGAAGGCGATTTTGCTCGATTGGCATTGGATGTCATACCGGGTCAAACCCTTTTCTCCATCAGCAGGGCCGCCCACTTTTCGGTGGATGAGGTGATGGAGCTAAATTCGATGGATGGAAATAATCTATCTCCGGGCCAAAGGTTGAAACTGGGGTATTATTCACTTTCTCCCGTACAGGAGGAGACCTTCCACGCGGTACCGGATTATGCCCCGTCAGTTGAACTCCCCTTGGAAACCACCCAAACCACCCTTGAAAACACAGAAAAACCCAGTCCCCATTCACCTGGTTTCACAGAGGAATTGGAACTCATTCAAACGGAGGACCGTGGGGTGGCTATTTGGAACAAAGAGTGGAAGTCGACCAGTGGATTTTACGTACTTCACCGTTCCGCCCCTGTTAACTCCATAGTCGAAATAGAAAATCCCATGTTTAATCGCAGGGCTTTTGGGAAAGTTTCGGGCAGAATTCCCGAGAGTTTGTATTCTCCGGACGTCATTTTAATAGTTTCTGATGGTTTGGCCAGACATTTAGGCGTCATTGATCAGAGATTCTTCGTAAAAGTTAGATATTTGCATTCCAAATAGATTCATTTAAAATCGCGAGATTTTGATAGCTCGGGGGAAATCAATTTAGGTTTCAGGCCTGCATTCAT
>SKYC01000301.1 GCA_007128085.1 Saprospiraceae bacterium
AAATAAGGTTCTCTCAAATCCTAACAAAAGTTAACTTCAAAAATTTGTCATGTACTTAGAGTAAATTAAACAATCAATTATTCCAGCCACAGAGTGGTGACATCTTAATCTTATCACTTCAGCTTCCTTTACTCATTATATTACCCTTAATTATTCAATATACCTAATGCAATTTTTTTTAATACCAGCTGCAATTGTTCTTGAATGGGTTAAGCCGAATTCAATTTAAAAGCACTCTTGCTTCTCAAAAAATTTGGAGCTAACCTTCACCCCGATGTCGCTAGATGTGATCTAACGCATAACCATAACGTTACCGGTTTTTATGAATTCCTCTCCGCCACATTGGAACTCAACGCGATAGAAAAACACACCGGGATTGACCGGTTCGCCTCTGAAATTGCCGTCCCAGCTATCGTTGATATTGGATGTTCGAAATACTGTGGCTCCGGAACGATCGTAGATTTCAAAGGCCAGTAGTTCTTCTACTAAAAAAGGATTGGAAATAAAAAAGCGGTCGTTGATTCCATCGTTGTTGGGAGAAAAAGCAGAGGGTAGGGAAAGGTCATCGCATCCCACCTCTTCCGGATCTACCACGACAATGGAAATACTGTCTGTCCGGGTACAATTGAATTCCGTAAATTCAAGGAAGTACACTTGAGATTCGAAGGGTCGAATGGTGGTTTGCCCCGAACTGACATCCACTACCCCATCCATGGGTGACCAGCTGTAGGATTCGGTACAGTCGTCGGTTACCCGAATCTGAACTTCTGAATCCACCAAAATAACGGTGTCCCGATTCAGTATGCGGTTGACATCTCTCCTTAAAGCAAACTTTTCCTGTGAATTCAGAATCCGGTCGTAAATTCTGAATTCATCGATCAGGCCCCTCAGGGACGAAACCTGGTCGGGGACGCAAGGTCCCGAGCCGATGGATATGGGGGCGCTATTCACAAATTCAATCACTCCTCCTGCATTTACCTCACCCACTTTTTCTCCATCTATAAAAAAGCTGTGTCTGCCACCCGATCGCTCAAAAATCAAGTGGTACCAACATTGGTTTTCCGGTAATTCGGCAGTGAGCAATACCCGTCTGCCAATCTCCTTAGTCACTTCAATTTCAATGGCGTGAAGGTCGGATAAATACTCCATATTGAATCCGATCAGAGAATTGCACTCTTCCTGATGAGATAAAATGACAAAATCTCCCGATTCCGTATCCGGCTGGAAATAAAAAGAAATGCTAAAAGTGAGGAGATCCAATGCTGAGCTATCCACAATGTGCACTGCGTCACCATCTCCGGAAAAGCGAAAGGAATTTCCAAATACCCCACATACACATTCCGGATCTCCCTGGATGTCTCCATCGGGACTGTCGGGTCCGGCATTGGAAGCGGTGCAATCGTCAAAAGATAGATTCACTATGGGTGCTTGTGCGGACAAACTGGTTCCCGCGAGCAAAAAACCGATCAAAATAACAATCAGACCAAAGGTATTTCTCATTTTTTCTTTATTCTTGTTTTCAACTAAAGCTGGTACTGCCCTCCAAAAAATTCCATACATATCTAAGTCAACTTAAGTAAGTCTAAGAAACATGGAAGCAGAATCGTTATCGGCATCCTTAAAATTCTGTGGTTTACACACGAGGACGAAGTGGGATTGAGTCCCAATCTGTTTGACTTTCACTTTCAGCAGTACATTTCAAAGTCTGGCACAATCAGCCAAACAACCCCTTGAGGCCTCCAAGCCCACCGGGCATAACGTCTTTGGCTATTTCTTCCATCACCTCTTTTTCTCTGTTGGCCGCTTCTTCTATGGCGTCATTGAGCACGTTGGTCAGAACATCTTCCAGGAGTTCCGGTTCCCCTTTTTCAATGATTTCTTTAGAAACCTTAAGGTCTGTAATTTTCCTCTGGCCATTGACCTGGACGGTCACCCAACCGTTGAGGTCAGATTTTGTGATGACAACGTTTTTTAATTTTTCCTGAGCCTCCAGTTTGGCTCCCTGAATTCTATTGACTAAGTCTCCCAGCATGATTTTTCTTTTTTTATATAAACAGATAATAGATGAAGTAAAAGTACAACAGGAGGTACAGATATCCTTCCCATCGGGTAATTTGTTTCGACAGCGAACTCACTGCCAGTATGACGGTCGCTGCCACCATAAAAGGCAGGCTAAAATCGGCCAGCGATTCGGTTAAATTCAAGGGCCCGAGGTAGGCGGCCACACCGACCACAATATAGGTATTAAAAATATTAGAACCGATCACATTCCCCACTGCAATTCCAGCATTTCCTCTCCTGGCAGCCGTTATGGAAACAGCCACTTCCGGCAGACTGGTTCCAAGAGCCACAATGGTCAAGCTGACCACATCTGTCCCAATATTAATTGCCTCAGAGATTAAAACGATGGAGTCCACCGTATATTTTGCGCTCACATAAACCAGAGCACCCCCGACGACCAGCATGGTATAACTCTTCCAACCCGCCTTCTTAATCAGGTCTTCTTCCACTTCCATATCGGAAAAGGAACTCCAGATAAAAACGCCCAATGCCAGCAGCATAATGCTCGCTTCCACGGCATTGATCCCCCCGTCGGATATCATGAACCAGAACATAAAAGCCGAAATGAGAAG
>SKYC01000226.1 GCA_007128085.1 Saprospiraceae bacterium
GATTCAAAAACGGGTTCCTCTATACGCACACTGATGGCAGCGAAAATGGAGGATCGAATGTCCTTGGGTTCGAAGTTTTTATTGAAATGATCGCGCACCACCCTCACCAAAGCCTCCTTAAAAGCCGAGAGATGAGTTCCCCCCTGAACGGTGTTTTGACCATTTACAAAGGAGTAATACTGCTCACCGTAGTTATTGCCGTGGGTCATGGCAATTTCTATATCCTCTCCTTTAAGGTGAATGATGGGATAGCGGGTAGTTTCATTGGATGTCTTTTTTTCCAATAAATCCAGCAATCCATTTCTGGAAACGATTACTTTGTTATTGAACCGAAGCTTTAGGCCCGCATTGAGATACGCGTAATTCCACAGCTGATTTTCAATGATTTCAGGAACAAATTTAAAATTCTTAAATATCGTTGAATCCGGCGTAAATTCAACCAGTGTTCCATTGCGCTCTTCGGATTTTTGAATCTTGCTGTCCTCTTGAATTTCGCCCTTTTCAAAGGCGGCAACCTTATATTTATTTTCCCTGAAAGCAGAGACCTTAAAGTGGTCTGAAAGTGCATTCACCGCTTTGGTACCTACCCCATTGAGTCCCACAGACTTCTTAAAAGCCCTGGAATCGTATTTTCCACCGGTATTAATTTTTGAAACGCAATCCACCACTTTTCCCAGAGGTATTCCCCTGCCGTAGTCGCGAACACGGACCGTACCATCGTCACTGAGGCTCACCTCAATCTCACTGCCGTAACCCATAACGTATTCGTCGATCGAATTGTCGAGCACCTCTTTCAGCAAAACGTAGATTCCATCCTCAGAAGAACTGCCATCTCCAAGGCGGCCAATGTACATGCCGGGGCGCATCCTAATATGTTGTTTCCAGTCGAGTGACTGGATATTTTCTTCGGTATATTTAACCATAATTGTCAATTTTTCTCATTAAAAAAGAGTGAAAACACTCCAGTGCGAACAGTCGTATAACAAATTTAACAGATAAAAATGTTTCACTATATAAATTCCGGGTAAAACTTTTCCTTACATCTCTCTTTTTTTCGTGGCCCTGAAGGTTTCAATCCCGGTTGAATTTCAGGGCAGCCTCAACCAAACAACCAGGGGTTTATGGTCTGAAAACCGACCTGAGATAAGATCGTGCCGGATGACTTTTATCTCCTTTTCTACAAATACACAGTCTATTCTCAAAAGGGGTATGGCACCCATGTAGGTGGTTCCAAATCCCCTCCCCGACTGGATAAAACTGTCTGTTCGCCCCCGGGCCAGTCTCCTGTAAATATAGGAAATGGGCACATCGTTGATGTCTCCACCAATCACTGCCGGGTAGGGAGATTGTCTCAGGTGTTCCAGCAATTGGTCTACCTGACCTACCCTTTTGGCCGAGGCGCTGTTGTAGTTTCTCAAAATGGTCAAAAAAGTCTGAAAATCCGGGGACCGCCAGTCCAGGCCATCTTCAGCCAATTTTCTGGAGTGGTCAGTGACCCGATTGGATTGCAGGTGAATGTTGTATACGCGAACAATTTGTTGGTCATCTATTTTCAAATCGGCCCAAATACATGAATTCTCCAGGTTTCCAAACGGAATCAAACCCGATCTCACCACTTCGTAGTCCGTATAGATGGCCGTTCGATAGTTTTCTCTGTGCACCCGGTTTTCGAACTCGATTCTGTTGGTCAACCATTTTTCGAGTTCAGGCGTGTGTTCCTGGAGCAGCCAGATGTCCGGCTTCCTGGTTTCATTGAGTAATGGAATAAAATCTTCCCCATCGGTATCGTCACCCATTAAGCTCAGGCCGTAGTTGGCATTGAAGGTCACCACCTTTAAGTCCGTTTTCTCCGGAACGGCTATACTCGTAGAGACCGCTATCAGTTTGGAGTGAATGGGGTAACCGGCCAGGACAATGAACAGCACCCATACTGTACTTTTTATCTTCGCTCTGTAAGAATAAAAAATAAGGAAAAAGAGATTGGCGATCAGAACCAATGGATATATCAGCAAAACAGCAATGGCAAAGCCAAAAAGCTGTGGATTGAGCAAAGGCCCCGTATAAGACAGAAGGGTTACCAATGTCCAGACCAATATAAACCAGGGAGTTTTATTAGATGCTTTGGGCTTATTTTTTCCAGACATGGCGGTTCAAGGGAGGTTTTCGGCAAATATAAATCAAATTTACCTGTGAGGCGTAAAAACACCACTGCTTCACTGATCTTTTTTACTGGCTTGAAAGAGGGTTTCTTTTTCCTCCTCTGTAAGACTTTCGTAGCCGGATTGTCTGATTTTATCCAAAATCTGATCTACCCTTGTCTGCAAATCTTCTTTAACAACCTTCGTCTGACGGTCTGAATAAATTTTTCCGCCCTTTACCTTCCTCAGCTTGGTCTTTGGAGGTTTTTTCTGCCAGCTCAGCCAATCCAAAAATCCATCGCACATCTGGTTGATGGGCTTGGACAAATCCGCCCCCTGTCTGAGGGAGTAAATAAAATACCAACCAAATGCCACTCCGCCGAGGTGAGCAAAATGTCCGCCCGTATTGATGTTGTTGGCAATGGAAATGATGTCTATAAAAATAATGGCTGCGACAATGTATTTCAA
>SKYC01000161.1 GCA_007128085.1 Saprospiraceae bacterium
AAATATTGGATTTAAATAATAAAAAAGTGCATTATCCACCCAACATTCAAGTACTTAACTCATGTCTGTAAAAAGTCCCAATAGAGTATTCTTTCCCAAATTTCAACCCTCAATTAATGAATTAATCGAACCAGTCAACTTATATTCGTAATTTATTTATTCAGCGGCCCAATGATTTTTTTCAGGGATTTATGCTTCAGAAAAACAAATAAAATCACGGTCAGCGACCACAGTAAATACTGCACCATGCAAGCAGGCTGCATTTATCAACTCTAGCGTTGCTAGTAAAACAAAAATTTACCAAATGACAGGAAAAATCATTTCGGGAATACCCAATTTACTGACTTTAACCAATCTGGCTGCCGGGCTCTGCGGAATTATTCTTATAATGGAGGGAAAGCTGACTTACGTGGGTTGGTTTTTACTGATCGCACTGGTTGCCGATCTTGCCGATGGTTTCACCGCCAGACTATTAAAGGCCGATGGCGCTCTAGGTGCTCAGTTGGACTCCCTGGCCGACCTCGTCAGTTTCGGGGTATTTCCACTCTTGTTGTACTATCATCTGGCCGGGCTTGAATCGGAGCTCAACAAGAGTTTGCTCATAGTGGTTTCGATAGTTTACGTCTGTTCTGCAGCCTTTCGCCTCGCCAAATTCAATCTATCGGAAGATCAAACATATTACTTCAATGGATTGCCAACTCCTGCTGCGGGATTGGCTGTTTTTAGTTTGTGCATCCCCTACCTATACACACCCGCATATGGCATTCCTCTCGTTTGGGAGATGGGTCATTGGAGTTCTATCGCTGTCCTCATACTCGCCATATTGATGAACAGCCCCTTGCGTTTTGTCGCTTTCAAATTCCGCAGTTTAAAAATCCGGGACTCGTGGCCACAATATCTGGTAATGCTCGGTTTTGTCATTTGCATTGCCCTTTTTGGAATCAACGGGATGGCGCCTGGAATGATGTTATACCTACTGGTATCTGTTTTACACCACTTCATTTTTAAGTATTAAAAAACGCGTTTATTCTACCGAATAAATAAGGCATGGAAGGGCCGGAGGTGGTCTTACATACTGTTTCCTATTGAATTATACGCATTTATGCCAAAGTACACCCTATTCTTTTGTTTATTAAAATTTTTTCATATCTTTGGAGTTGACTTTTTAATAGCAAACACACTGACTAAATGGTTATACGGCTTTGGATTGCAAGCTGTAGAACCTAAATTTTTTAACTAAAAATTAAAAATATGATACGGTCAACAATGATTTTCCTGGGAACTTATTTAATGCTTTTTATTACAACGGGTGCCGGTCTCGGAGCCCAATCTTTTGAATTGCCTGAAAATTGGGCCGATCAGGAAAAAGACTACGCCGAGTACGAAGGATACGTATTGGAGGGTATTGATTGGATTTTAACAACACCGCTGGAGCAGGAACCCGAGCACCGTAAGAGGGTCAATACTTTTTTAATGGAGTGGATGACCAACTCACCGGACCTCACCCTTGTTTTGGAATTGGATATTTTGCGATTTATTCAGGATTCCGATGAACTCCTGATGGTTTTCATGGGGGGATATACCCGTTACGCCCTGAATGCCGGAGAAGATCACACTCTTATTGATGCCAACACCGCCGGGATAGAGACCGTCATCGAGTTTTACAACTTGAATCGCGAGGAACTGGGACAAATCGACAGAATTGAAAAATATATTAAACTGCAGAGAGAGGGCAATCTCAGAGACCACATCCAATCAGTGATTAATTAATACCGCTGATCCCTGAAAAAAATATGTCCTGGAATTAAAACCAAAAAGACTGGAAATAGCTGGGACTTCATTAGCTTTGCATTTTCCAATCACAAGTAAATCAGACGCGAAGTATGAAAAAGTTTCTCGCCCAAATAAGAATAATGCCACTCAAGGAATTATTGGACCCTCAGGGTAAGGCCGTTGCCAACAATATATCAAATCTCGACATTCTGGGAGTGGAGGATGTTCGAATCGGAAAATTTATCGAGCTTGTTCTCGAGGCGGAAAGTAAAAGTGCCGCAGAAAAAAAGGTAGAAAAAGCCTGTAAAAAACTACTGGCCAACCTCATTATGGAGAGTTATGAATTTGAGCTGAGTGAAATTGGCGATTAAACTGAGGGATTATGCTTTATTTGATCCCTACACCCATCGGAAACCTCGGGGACATTACCCACCGGGCCGTGGAGGTGATAAAAAGTGTCGATTACCTTCTGGTTGAGGACAGTCGGATCAGTTCTAAACTACTTCAACACCTCGACATCAAAGTGAAGATGGTGCCCTTTCACGCCCACAATGAGCATCGGATGCTCGAAAAGATCCTCCAGGATTTGGAAAAAAATATGGACATCGGCCTCATGACCGATGCGGGCAGTCCCGGTCTTTCTGACCCCGGATTTTTACTGATGAGAGCGTGCCGACAAAATCAGCTCGGTGCTACAACACTTCCCGGTCCAAGCGCTGTAAATACAGCAGCTGTTACTTCCGGAATTCCCTGCGACAAGTTCTTTTTTGAGGGTTTTTTGCCTCATAAAAAAGGTCGAAGATCGAGGCTGGAATACTTGTCTTCCCTGCCGGAAACTTTTATTTTATTTGAATCTCCCTTCCGGTTGATTCGCTGCCTCAAGGAATTGAACGAACATTGTGGATCAAGCCGATTGGCCTCGGTATGTCGCGAATTGACCAAATTACATGAAGAGGTTACGTACGGGTCTCTTGAGGAATTGCTCACCCACTACGACACCGACAAAAAACCCAAAGGGGAAATAGTTATCGTGGTCGATGGAAACAGGACGTAAATCAGTCCCGGTAAACGGCGGATTTTCTGTATTCAGAGGTGACCACTCCTCTTATCATACCTGAGGTATTGAAAGGCATGGTGTAATGGCCGTTCCTGTCGACCGCTATCAGCCCACCGCTCGCATCAATTCCGGCGAGTTTTTCATGGATGATGTAGGACGCAGCTGAGTCGAGACTTATATTTTGGTATTTATACCGCGAGTTCAGATCATGAGCCACAGCGTATCGAATAAAAAACTCTCCATGCCCTGTACACGAAACTGCCACGCCGGCATTGTCCGCATAAGTTCCAGCGCCAATAACCGGGGAATCTCCTATTCTTCCAAAGCGTTTATTGGTCATTCCTCCTGTGGAGGTTCCCGCCGCGAGATTTCCGTTCATATCGAGCGCAACTGCTCCAACAGTTCCGGTAGGGGCGTCGTCTCCATCCTCAGTTTCTGATTCCATCTCCCTTTGCTGTCGTCTTTGCAGTGCTTCAAATCTCTCCGCAGTGTAGAAATAGGAGGGATCCACAATATCACAGCCCACAGAGGCTGCAAATTGTTCTGCGCCGGGACCCACCATAAAAACGTGTGGGGATTCCTCCATGACTTTTCGAGCTGCAGTTATGGGGTTTTTCACATTTTTCACTCCCCCTACCGCACCTGAATTTCTCGTCCGGCCATCCATTATACTGGCATCCAGTTCATTGGTTCCGTCTGAGGTGAATACCGCACCACGGCCCGCATTAAAAATGGGTTGATCTTCCAGGTAAATAATGGCTTGTTCTACCGCCTCAAGTGCGTCGCCACCCCCGGAGAGTATTTCACTTCCGATATCCAAGGCCCGGTTTACAGCATCCAAATACTCCTGCTCCCTACCCTCCGGCAGTTGATCCGGATTAAAAACTCCCGCTCCTCCGTGAATTACAAAAACAAATTCCGGACTCACCTCACCTTCACCGTTTGCCGGATCCCGGTCTCCGCATGAAGTCAGGGTAGTTACAATCAGTAATATCCCGACTGTGAATAAAAAAAATTTCAACATCTTTATAGTTTTTTCAAAATGCCGCGAGAGTCGCAGGAAAATGAATGGGTTTAAATTATTTTTTTTAAAAAAGGTATAAAACCTCTATTACATCCAAACTGAATGGGAAGCCACACAGATTTTTCTGCCACATCGGCTCAACCCATCACTTTCTGGATAAGGGGAATCAATTTATTTCGATCTTCCTTCATTTTCCGGAGCCTTTTTTCTCCCAGTGCAATACGCTTCATTGCCGAACGCCACTTCTCTCGAATTCCTGTCCACAGGAGCCCACCCGGCATTAACAACAAGGCGAACCAACCATAAGTGGTAAAATACGATGCGATAAAGATAAGAAAAAACAGGTATATGGGGTACAAAAAGAAACCAGCAACCACCTTAATACTCATAACGAACTCTACAATTGAAATACTCTTTCTGCTGATATAGTCCGCCAACAAAAACGGAGGGGCATTAAATATTTTAAAAATCAGGCCGACCAATCCAAGGGGTAAAACATACAACCATGACCACCATTTCAAATCAGAAGCCAACACAAATTCTCTGTCATTCATCCGCCACTTATTCAATGAATCGGTATAGGACTTGCTGGAGTCATCTAATTTTTCGCGATCAACCGGATCGAGTATATTCAATTTATCGGTAAATGTTTTCAGGGCAACAAAAGGTGATTCCGGAGACAAGCTCTTGATCAGTTCCCAAAGACTTTCAACCAATTCCTTATCCTCCTCGTTTTCAATGTGGATGACTGCACCGGACAAGTTCTTTTCCAGTTCAGCTGTCAATAAGCGAATGGCTCCGCGGGTATCGCTTCTGTACCGATTAAAATATTCTCGAATCTCTATGGCCTCTTTAATTTCTATCATCACATCGGACTGAAATTTTGCCGGATGGTCGTAATTGATCCCTACAGGATGAATTACCAGGGGCAAGTCCGGGTTTTTCTCCAGGGTACCCAAAGCGAGTTTAGCCGCTCCCGGCTGAACCTTTCTCAGTCTTTTTTCCCACTTCATACCGCCCTCGCAAAAAATCAATAATTTTTGGTCGTCCAGTAATTTTTCGTGGCACAGTTCGAAGGAGTCTCTGTTACCTCTAAGTTTACTGAATCCATCTTTAAATCTAAAAACAGGAACCTGATTGGAAGCATCAAAAAACCATTTAAATGACTTGACAAAGACATCGCCCCTTGTCAGAAAATGAACAGAAAACGGCAATTTTGTACCGAATAGCGTAGGTTCAATGAATGCCGTCGGATGGTTGAGGGCAAAAATAATAGGACGCTGTGGATCGATATGGTTTAAACCGCGCACGTAAACCTTCTTGAAGTACAAGCGATATCCAAGAGTCAACCACAACCTTAAAAACCGATAAAGCAATTGTAAAAAATTTTATGCGAACGAAATCAATAGATAACAGCCGTAAAAATAGTGCCATATTAATCTACAGCAAAAGTAAAAAATTATAGGGTTTCCATATCTCTTTGATCAAAGACAATCATTGAAAAAATCATCCTATCAACCCGGGGTCAAAGTAGATGAGTTGTTAATGGGTAGAGGCCGATGATCAAATAGCCACCAACTCCGTTCTAAATGCTATTTTTGCACAAAGCCTTTTTTGAAATGTGTCAAAGAAAAAAGAAATACCTGGTGATTGTTTCGGGGCCAACAGCTTCGGGTAAATCCGGAGTGGCCATGAAATTGGCCCGGAGATATACCTGTTCCATCATTTCTGCAGACAGCCGTCAAATATACAAAGGTATGGATATCGGAACAGCCAAACCCACAGGCGAAGAACTCCGTGAAATCAAACACTATTTTATAGACATTCTCCCTCCGGAAAAACCGTATTCTGCCGGTGAGTTTGAGAAAAAAGCGGATGAAGTAATCCAAAAAGAACTGGAGGAGAATGGAGTGGCCATTGTTTGTGGGGGAACAGCCTTTTATATAGACAGTCTGTTATTTGGATTGGACTCGTTTCCCAAAATCCCCTTTGAAGTAAAAGAAAGGCTCAATGCTGAACTGAAAGAAAAGGGTATAGAAAAACTGGCGGAGGAAGTTCGCCGAGCCGACTCTGAAACTGCAGCGGAAATAGACCTGGACAATCCGCGCAGAGTCATTCGGGCGCTATCCATCATACGGCACACCCAAAAGCCCATGTCGTTTTTCAAACAAAAGAAAAACAAAGAATTGAATTATCACCCCATTTTTATCCTGCTTCAACCCGACCGGGATAAACTGTATCAAAAAATAAATGCCAGAGTAGATGCTATGGTAGAAAAGGGCTTGGAGAATGAAGCCAGGCAATTGTATGAGAGGCACCCTCAAGGATCCATTGAAACCGTGGGTTACACGGAGTGGTTTGATTACTTCAAGGGTACAATCAGCCGTGAGGAGTGCATTCGGCTCATCAAGAGAAATACGCGTCGCTACGCGAAACGCCAGCTCACCTGGTTTAGGAAGCAAGATTATTGGCAGCGGTTTTCAGGAGATAGGCCGCGCGAAATCATTCAATATGCTGATCAGCAGATAAACTGAAATGCAGATCAAACCCATCCGCCAAACGAGAGCTCAAAGGATTCCGGCAAATAGAATCCATGTCATTTATTTTCCAACTTCCTTTGAATTTTGGAACAGCTCGCGGAATGGACTGAATAATAATCGCTTTCAAATTGCAACAGAGTGGTTTGGGCGCTGTATTTTTGCATCAAAAGATGAATAAAATAACTTATACTGCTCTGGGGACGGCAATGATTTGCCTGTCCGCATTCCTTTTTTCCTGTGTAGAAGAGGAAGTACAAACTACTGTCAATATGAAGAAAAAGGCCATGGAAATTGAAGCTCCAATAGCTGAAAAGATACCTGAACAACTGGAAATTCACGGAGACAAGAGAATTGACAATTACTACTGGCTCAATCAGAGAGAAAATCCAAAAGTAATCGAATACCTCGAGGCTGAAAATGATTATCTGGATAAAGTAATGGGCCACACTCGTGGACTTCAGGAGGATTTATTTGAGGAGATCGTCGGCAGGATTAAACAAGACGACGAGTCGGTGCCCTATTATTCAAATGGTTTCTATTACTACACGCGGTATGAAACGGGGAAGGAGCATCCCATTTACTGCAGAAAAAAAGGTTCTCTCGAAGCGGAGGAAGAGGTCATACTGAATGTCAATACCATGGCTGAACCTTTTGACTACTACAATGTATCGGGTTTATCCGTAAGCCCGGACAATCGCTATCTCGCCTTTGGAGAAGATACACTGAGCCGCAGGATATACAATATTCGAATTAAAGATTTGCAAACGGGTGAAATCCTCTCTGACATCCTCCCACAGTCGACAGGAAGTAGCGCATGGAGCAGTGATTCTCAACACCTTTTTTACAACCAGCGAGACACTGAAACCCTTAGGGCCTACCGGGTTTTGAGACACAAACTGGGTACAGAAACCAGTTCGGACGAGGAGGTTTACGTGGAAGAAGACAATACCTTTACTGCTTTTCTGTACAAAACAAAATCGAACAAATACATAGTCATTGGATCCTACTCTACCCTGACACAGGATTATCGATTGATTCCGGCCGACGACCCCACGGCCGAGCCCTTTGTTTTTGAACCCAGGGATCGCGAAAACAATCTGGAGTATTCCATTGCTCATATAGGTGATCAATTTTACATCCGCACCAATTGGAATGCCCAAAATTTTAAAATTATGGTATGTCCCGAGGATCGGACTTCCAAAGAAAACTGGAGAGATTTCATTCCGCACCGAGATGACGTACTGGTCGAGACCATGGAGTTGTTCAATAACTACTTGGTCGTACAGGAGCGGAAGAGAGGTCTAACTCAGATGAGAATTATGGAATGGGAGGGTGAGGAGCATTACATAGACTTCGACGATGAAGCCTATGTCGTTTACCCTTCTATCAACAGAGAAATGGACACCGACGTACTCAGAATAGGATACTCCAGTCTGACCACTCCCAACTCTACCTTTGACTATAATATGGAGAACAAGGAACTCGAGTTACTCAAGGAACAGGAGGTCGTGGGTGATTTTGATTCGGGCAATTACGTATCAAAAAGAAAAATGGTAGTTGTCAGAGATGGTACCGAGGTCCCCGTTTCAATGGTATATAAAAAAGGCACTCCATTGGACGGAAGCAGTCCATTGCTATTGTACGCCTATGGCTCGTATGGGTACAGTATGGAGCCATTTTTCAGCTCTGTTCGTCTGAGCTTATTGGATCGAGGTTTTGTTTACGCCATTGCCCACATCCGCGGAGGTGAAGAAATGGGGCGTCACTGGTATGAAGAGGGAAAGTTACTCAATAAGAAAAACACCTTTTACGATTTTATAGATTGCGGCAAATACCTGGTAGAAAACAATTATGCCGATCCGGAAAGACTTTATGCCATGGGTGGCAGTGCCGGAGGTTTGTTAATGGGTGCTGTCGTCAATATCGCCCCCGATTTATTCACAGGTATCATAGCTGCTGTGCCCTTTGTCGATGTAATAACCACCATGTTGGACGAATCCATACCATTGACTACCGGAGAGTACGACGAGTGGGGCAACCCCAATATAGAGGAGTATTACCATTACATCAAATCCTATTCCCCCTACGACAACGTAAAGGAACAGGATTATCCAAGTATGTTGGTGACTACGGGACTTCACGATTCCCAGGTACAGTATTGGGAGCCGGCCAAGTGGGTGGCCAAATTGCGCGAAATGAAAACAGACGACAATCCGCTGCTGCTCTACACCAATATGTCCACGGGACATTCGGGAGCTGCGGGCAGGTTCAAGCGACACAGGGAAACTGCGCGCAACTACGCTTTTTTACTGGATTTGGCCGGAATTACTGAATAGACCGAACTACCTTTTTGGATTCGTACTCCCAATTCAATACCCGATATGCCTCTGTAGCATTTCGGGATAAACGGTCATACCTTTTCGGGTCGCGGTAGAGATTTTCTATGGCCCTGCAAATTTCAAGAGGGGTGATACTCGGTAACAAAACAGAAAAATTGTATTCCTCATTGATGAGTCTGTACTCGGGAAAATCCATAGAGAGGGAGGGCACTCCAAAAGCCATGTAATCAAAAAACTTATTGGCCAACGAGTAGTAGTAATTCCCACTGCGATCGTCCAGGAGATTGAGCCCAAGCCACGCTTTGGCCGTATATTCCTGCAGTTCCTCCGGTTTTAATTCCCCGGTGAACTCTACATTTTTCAGACCGAGTTTATACACTCTGTATCTCAGTTGATTCTCTATATCTCCTCCCCCTGCAATCACCAGTTTAAAATCGGGTAAAAAACGCATGGTTTCAATGGCTTCCTCCAATCCTCTACCTACATTCACTCTACCCTGGTATAAGATCAATCGCTCTATTTTTTCATTCACCCCCCGTTTCAGATCCGCAACGGGCAAATTCCTTATAACAACAAAGTCCTTTTTCCAATCATTCTTAAATCGATCGGCAAGGCTCTGGTTAACTGTCCAACAGTAGGAGGCCGAGGGAACCAACCATTTACCTACTTGCCTCCATACATAGCGAACGAAAGGTTTTTGACGCAATTCCGGCACTTCCTCAAAAATTTCATGGGCATCGAAGAGTAATTTCGATCTTCGTATTTTTGAAATTAACCACATAGCCGGAAGCGTATCCAAATCTACTGCTCCGTATATATGGCAGCGAGGGCGAAACAACATAAAAAAAAGCAAGCGAACCTGAAATTCGAGGTAGAATAAAGGCCCCTTGTTGAACAGACAGCGCAACCTCTGTTGATCGTAGGGTTGATCGGGAAGTGGTAGCGACTTCTTTCTTCTTCGACCCGTTATTTCTACGCTGTAACCATGGTCGTTCAATGCCCGACATATCCTACCCATTCGCTGATCCATCAAAATATCGTTCGTCACCGCAAAACCAATCTTTTTTCCTATCATATATACTCGGGTTATCTAAATGGCAAAGTTTTTTTCTGGCTTCTGGCTTCTGGCTTCTGGCCTCTGGCTTCTGGCCTCTGGCTTCTGGCTTCTGGCCTCTGGCTTCTGGCCTCTGGCTGTTGGCTTCTGGCCTCTGGCTTCTGGCTGTTGGCTGCTGGCTGCTGGCCTCTGGCTTCTGGCTTCTGGCCTCTGGCTTCTGGCCTCTGGCTTCTGGCTTCTGGCTTCTGGCCTCTGGCTTCTGGCCTCTGGCTTCTGGCTTCTGGCCTCTGGCTTCTGGCCTCTGGCTGTTGGCTTCTGGCCTCTGGCTTCTGGCT
>SKYC01000072.1 GCA_007128085.1 Saprospiraceae bacterium
ACGACCACGGTATATGTACCGGCTTCGACTCCGTCCAACAGTGTGCCAGTTTGTCCATTGTCCCACAAAATCGTATAATCGGCCGGAGTATTTACTTCTCCGCCGCTCACCTCTATCTCAATTGATCCATTTCCGGGCTCATCACAGGGTGTATCTTGAATTTCTACCAGATCAATTGCGATGGGATCCGGCCCCTCTATTTCAAAGGTAAATGTCGATTCACATCCCGATGTGTCGGCAACGGTCAGGGTGTACGATCCCATTCCAATATCTTCCAGGATGTTTTCACAACAGCCGATAGTGATAGACGGCAAAAGGTTATTGGATTCATCTCTCCAGGACCATATAAAAAAGGTGGGGTCCGTGACGGTGCCTTCAAGACCCACTGTCAATCCAATGGATGCGTCCATCGCTCCGTAACAGCTCTCATGTTCAATGGTCATATCTTCAATCCCGATGCCGATCTCAAACCCGACTTCAAAAGAGTCGACGGTTCGACAGCCATTGGCATCGGTGACGGTAATGGAATAGACCCCGGAACTGATGTTAGATAAGGTTGATACGGTAGATGTCTGCGGACTCCTACCTTCCCAGTCGTAGCGGTATTCATTTCCATTTAACGGTTCACCACCGCTCGCCATAAGAGTTATGGAGCCGTCCGGTATTCCCTCGCAGGAGGCGTCGGTTATGGTGGCATTTAATTCAATGGGGTCAAAAGTCAACTCGATGCTTTCGGAAATTTCACAGCCGAAGCCATCGGTGACGGATAGAGTGTAACTTCCGACTCCCAAATTCCTTATGATACTGTCGGCAAAACTTCCGTTGGACCACTCGATGGTAAACGGTTCTTCACCGGTAATTCCGGCTTCGATACTTCCATTGGCGGCATTGAAACAAGTGGGGTCGGTGGTGATAAACTGCACCTCCGGGGGTCCTCCGGCGTGAATATTTCCTTCAGCCATGACCGTATCTCCCAGATTGTCTACCAGGAATATTTCGTAAAAAACATCGGCATCAGGAGTGGGGGGGAGGTCGAAAAAAGTAATGCTGCCACCCACTTCATCTATACTTCCCTCTCCATTGATAGTGTCATCGTCTGATTTTTCCATAAACACTTCATAGGGCGGTTCCCCTCCGTACGCCAGAACAGTCAAATTGCCAATGGATTGACCTTCCGGGGATCCACAACTACTGATCAACAGGCCGAGCTCTTCGGGATATAAGATTTGAACCAACCCCGGATTGGCAAAAACACCCATGGGGTCGTCATTGGCCTTGAGGGCTATGAGGTCGGTGGTCAGCCGCTCAGTGGGGTTTACGAGACTGGACTGCCCCGGGTTGCCCACTGCCCGAAAACACAATTCAATAATAACCGTACTGTCCGGTAGAGATTGACCACCCGTGTCTCCGCCGTCCTCATCGAACCAGATTAATGTCAGCCACCCACTTGCTGCAAAACCAATATTTTCATTCAATTGCTCTGGCAGGGAAATATTGGTAAAAGAAATAAATTCGATTACATTGGGATTCCAGGTGATGGCACCGGTCAGCGCTAGCATCCCCTGAAAATTGTTCACGCTGACTTCCAGACAAAATTCCTCGCCTTCTTCCACTTCGGCATGTGAAACATAGATGTCCAGACAATCACCTAAACAGAACTCAGCGATCAGGGTACAGCTTTTTCCATCGGAAATGGTGAATATGTAGGTGCCCGGCTCCCCGGCAATAAACTCTACTAAATCGCCCGAACCCGCCGGCCCCGTGGTAATCTCTGCTGTTTCGCTACTGCCTTTCAATTGAATGGTCATGTTGTACTCGCTACCGTCAAATTCGGGCAATCCTCCATCGACCGTAAAACTACCTTCGATATCTTCACTCCCCCCGTCGTGGATCAATCCCTGTATGGTTATTGGATTCAGGTATACCACTGAAAAAGCCTCATCGATGGAAACACTGACGCACTCGCCGGATGGAGAGCCCTCGTAAACGGCAGAGCCATCGTCCAGAGCGTCAAAGGTGATCGGAGCAAAGTACAACTGTACGGGATCGCCATCGTTGAAAAAATCCTGAATGGTGGTGTTTTCGTCTATGTTGTACCCGTTTTCAAACCAGGCGTTGCCATTGGGATTGTCTACATACACCCATAAGTCGTTGGCCGGAGGGGGATCCAAAAGTACACAGGGATCGGCGATGATATCCTGAAGCGTGGTTCCACCTACTTCCGGAGGACAATCGTACCAGGCGTAACCTATTCCACCGGCAGTGGTTGGGTCGGGATCACCGCTGAGGTCAAAATCTCCATTGTGTTCCATAAAGACGCGATCTCCAAAACAGAGAAATAGGGTGTCGGGACCAATGTGGTTGCTTTGTGCGTCGATCTCACCAATCGAGATGGTGCCCGCATCGCTGTCGCAACTGCGAAGAGTGGACGGAGTGTCCGACTCTGAAAATAAAATGCTTTTTGGGTTTTGTGCATTTATTCCCACAGCGAATATGCAGAGGAATAAAGTGAGGACTGTAGGGTTTCTGAATAAAATCATGTTGATTGTTTTGCAGCATTTAAACAGCTTAAATGCTCCTGTATTTCATGGGTCTTTTGGTAGATTATTTACAACGGTAATCGGGAACCTTAAGAAGACCCCCGATTACAGCTGCAAAAGTAAAATCAATATGTCAATAAAGCCAAAAGGCTTTTTATAATTATTACTTAACGATGGTGATCGGCTTGACGATAAATCCTTCATCAAAGGTCAGTCGCAGGAAGTATTGACCTGCAACGAAGGGATCTAAGTCGATTCCGATGGCAGATCCACTTTCCTCTCTGTTCAATTGAAAAGATTGACCGTTGATGGAAATAAGTTCTATTTTTTTCAGCTGGTAGGAAGTCTGCTCGATGCTTACCGTTAAATAACTGCTGGCGGGGTTGGGGTAGGCATCCACGCCAATCAGGTCTTTGAGGTCTTGTACAGAGGTGAGTACTTCCACCTCAAAACAAGCGGTACTCTGGCAGCCGTTTTCATCCTCCACCGTAACGCAGTAGGTTCCTCCGGAGAGGTTTTCCAGCGCAGCTTCGCTTTGTCCGCTGTCCCAATCATAGGTGTAGGTTCCGGTACCTCCCTGTACATCCAGGGCAATACTTCCATCCATTTCCTCCGCGTGACTCTCATCGACGACTTCTGCAGTGATTTCAATGGAGTCGGGTTCAAATAGGGTAATTTCGAGTTCGTCGGAACACCCAAGACTGTCGGTAGCAACTACTCGATAGGTTCCGGCCTCCAATTCACTCAATTCGGTTCCTTCGGCTCCGTGATCCCAGGTAAGGTCTGCTGCACCTCCGCTTCCCTCAGTGACTTCAATGAAAATACTGCCGTCGGCACTGCCAAAACAAGCGGGTGAGATAGAATCTGTTAGCGTTATAACTGGTGGAGTTGTGGTGCCAATTTCAACTTCAAGAAATTCCTGGCATCCGATGTCATCGGTTACGGTCAGGCTGTAAACACCCGGTGCCAGTCCGTCGATCAGGGCAGTTTCCTGACCGTTACTCCACTCGTATTGGTAATTTCCACTCGCATCGGGCAATCCACCCGCTGCCTCTACTTCTATGCTGCCGTCCTCATCGCCCTGGCAAGTTTCATCCGTAGCGTTCAGCACGTGAACCGATAATGCCGTGTCGGCTTCGAGTATAGTGAAGTGGTATTCAGCCTGACACATTCCACTGAGGGTGTCGGTAATACTGAGGGTGTAGTCACCGCCGGTCAAGTCATTGATCCAAACCAGGTTGCTGTCTATCGTCAGTGTGGCCGTGGTATCGTTTAAGTGAGTGACGAATCCGGGAAGATCTGCAATATGCGCATAACCGATCTCAAAAGAAGCACTTCCGGCTTCCTCGCCATCGCAACCCACCGGTTGAATGGAAATCGATTGGATGGTCACTTCAAATTCATCGATGATCTCAAAAGTATTCTCCTTGCTACAGCCGTTTCGATCGGTAGTGGTCAAAACGTAAGTTCCACTCTCCAGATTCTGCCTCAGGGCATTGATGGTCGTCTGTGACTGTCCGTTTTCCCAGGTGTATTGATAAGTGTTGCCCGAAAAAGGAGTACCGCCTGTAGCCGAAGCCGAAATAATGCCTGTGGTATCTCCGGGACAATCGTTCTGTGTCAGAGTGTAGCTGACCTCAATTTCAGAAGTAAATAATTCAATCGAATCCGTATATACACAACCTCCCTGATCGGTCAGATAATGTACGTATATGCCGTTTTCCAGGTTTTCAAGGGTGTTTTCAAATAAAGTCTCGTTTTCCCAACTCGAGAAAAAGAATATGCTGTCCAGGATGTGCTGGTCTAAATCGAGGCCTGTAAAGGTCGCCGTTCCGTCATCTGAATCGTGGCAGCTCGGATTTTGGGACGAAAAGAACGCATTTACGGGGCCAAAGCTGTGAATGGTGACGGTGTCGGTGGAGATAATTCCCCCTATATTTGAAAGGGTATAGACCAGCTCTCCGGCGGGCAATTGATCTATTGTGACTTCAGTCGATCCAAAGGGTATTTGTTGTTGACCCACCACCTGACTGTCGGTAAGGTGGTGATATTCCAACTCCAATGGGAACTGAGTGGTGTCGCCAAAAAACGAAAAGCTCAGGTGTCCGTTGCTCTCTGTTGAGTCGGCCGTACAGGCGCTCACCGTGTACTCAAGTGTCTGTGGGGACAGGATGTCTGCGCCTCCATTTTCTACTGCAAATTCGGCATAAACAAATTCACCGTCCTCGCTTTCGATAATTTCCATAGGGATGGGAAAATCACCGAGTTTTACCGGTGCGAAATTTCCGGGTGCACCAATGGAAGTAAAACAGATGGAAAAAATACTCGTGCTGTCTTCCAGAACAAGGGGAGTGCCGGCATCGAAAAAATTAAACCGGATGGTACCTTCGTTTGCCGTAGTGAGTCCAAAGGCATTTTCGTTCAAGTTGAGTTCCGGAGCCGTGGCCGTAATGGAATCAAACTGCAATTGAAAAGGATTGAACTGAATGGAAGCCTGCCCGCCAATGATATCTTCAAAATTGGTTACTTTAATGCTGAGGCAAACCGGATCACCCATCTCAACGGAGTTCTTCTCAACTAAAAAATGAACGACATCTCCATCGGTGGCCAGTGCAGAAAAGTGGGTGAAGGTGAGCAGTGAGCAAAATATGGATAAAATCAGTGTAAATGTTTTACTTTTCATATTAGTGGTTTTTAGATTTGATAATTCTGAATGATTGAAAATCAATTAAATAGTTAATTGTGAACCCCTGAAGGCATTTCATTTCTGTCAGTTGCAAATGTAAGCATTTAATTAAACGAATAATAATTTTTCATATAAGATGAATTTATTTTTATACATTCAGTGAAAACAGTGGAAGTACCTATTTTTAGCTTCCCTTTGAATTCCCCGGGAAGAGTTTCCCTCTGTCGACACGGAAAAAATGAAAAGAGTGCGCAAAGGCGACTTCCGCTGCCTGAGGCGAGTCCCTTTGATGAGGTATTGTCTTTTAATAAAGGAGGGGTAAAAAACCGTTTGACCGGAAATTCGAAAAATTGGAATCCAAGTAGGATGTGCAACGGTCCCGGTGATGATCAACTTTAAAAAAAATGTCACGAAGAATCTCCATCCACGTATCCTCGGGCAAGTTGAAAAAGAGTTCCGTATTTATTCCCCCTCGATGAAATCCCCGTGAATCATTACGCGGTCGATCCAGTCGGTTCCAAAGGCATAGGGCAAAAAGGACAGGGAAGGTACATCTTTGAGCACCAGTAAATTGGCCAGTTTTCCCCTGCTGATACTTCCACAGCGGTCCGCCACTTCCATGGCAAAGGCACCGTTTATGGTCGCCGCATTGATGGCCTCCTCCGGACTCATGCGCATTTTGATGCAGGCGAGGGACAGGACAAAGGGCATTCTCCCCGAGGGGGTGGAGCCCGGATTGTAATCCGAGGCCAGTGCCACTGCCAGGCCTTCGTCGATTAGTTTTCTTCCCTCAGCGTATTCCAGGTTCAGAAAAAAGGCCGTCGAGGGCAAGAGCGTCGCTATGGTTTCAGAATTCTTCAGCGCCCGAATCTCTTCTTCGCCCATAAATTCCAGGTGATCTACGGATACGGCCTCGTTGTTGACTCCCACCTGAACGCCCCCCGATAGCGCCAGTTCGTTGGCGTGAACTTTGGCTCGCATTCCGTGAGTGGCCGCCGCCTTTAATATCCGATCGCTTTCTTCTACGGTGAAAAAGCCACGTTCGCAAAAAACGTCGCAATAGTCTGCAAGGCCCTCATCAGCTACCCGGGGAATCATCTCCTCGGTGATGAGATCGATGAATTCCGACCTGCGGTTTTTGAATTCCGCAGGGATGGCATGCGCACCCAAAAAAGTACTTTTTATGGGCATTTCGCTGTACTCTGATCTCAATCTCGCAATGACCCTCAGCATTTTGAGCTCGCTATCTGTATCCAGGCCGTAGCCACTTTTTATCTCTATGGCGCCCGTACCCAGTGATCGAACTTCAAGCAGTCTTTTTTTAGCACGGAGGTAGAGCTCCTCTTCCGATGTGTTTCTCAGCTTTTTGGCCGAGTTGAGAATGCCCCCGCCACTTTCGGCGATCTCTTCATAACTCCTGCCCTTCAAGCGCATCACAAATTCTTCTTCTCTGCTTTGAGCATACACTATGTGGGTATGGCTGTCCACCCAGGCGGGCATGACCATTCTGCCCCCGAGATTGCGCTCTTTCACTCCCTTTGTGTCCGGCAATTGATCCATGGATCCGTAATCCGAAATTTCGCCGTTTTCGATCAGCAACCAGGCGTTGTCGAGGGTAGGGAGTTCGGACATATCTCTGCCTCGCAGCGGGGACTGCAGGCCTTCGCGTATCTGTATCAATTTGCCTATATGGGTTAAAAGGATCGCCTGTTTCATGGTCATTCGCTTTTTTTGCAAAGATATAAATTTGCCGCGAATGGAGTGAATTTATCCATATTGGCGCGAGGATAAATGCATGATACCAGCTACCCCCCTCACTCCACCACCACCCGTTTGTCGCTCAGCCATCGGCCGTCGCGGGTGTAGACTTTCCGGGCCTTCCAGAGCCCTTCGACAGGCTCAGGGACCACCTCAGCCACCGGTTTATCGTTGGCAGTCACAACTATCCGCTGCCTGAGGCGGTCCCTGTCGAAGGGCTCTGGAAGGCAGCAATAAGAAAGAGACAAAGTCCACGACAAATCCTCAAATTTTTGAATAATCAGAACTCCGCGGGGAGTGCTGCTGTTACATCACCGAACCAAAGAGCTGCAAATTGAATTATCTGGGACATGCGATCCTCTCCCCCGAGGACGACAAAATGACGGTCGGTAATCTGGCGGGGGATATGCTGAAAAACAAATTCCACCCTTTTTTAAAAGAGAAGGTACTGATCGGGGTAAAGCTCCACAGGACCATAGACTCCTTAACCGACAGCGATCCGCATTTTAAGAAGATGTTGAAGTACTTCAGAGCGGAATTCGGGAAATACAGTCCCGTGGTTGTGGATGTACTGCTCGATCACCTTATAGCGGGTCATTGGACGGATTTATTTGCCGAGTCCTACCTGGATTTTTCCACTGCGGTGTACCGCACGGTATTGAGGGAAAAGCGGGAGTTGCCGCCTCCGGTAAGTGGTTATATGGAGCGCATGGCTGAGGGGAGATGGATGGATGCCTATGGGTCGGAAGCGGGTATGCTGCGGGTGTTTGACCGTCTGTCTGTAAAAGCCTCGAAAACGTTGGACGGCCGTTCTGTGATGAAAATATACGGAAAAAACCGAGCCCCGATCGAAGGACACTTTTACGCTTTCCTCGAGAGTATGCGCGTCCGGATTTCAGAGGAGGCCATGGGCAAAAAAGAAGTTATCCCTCGAATAAAATGGAAAAACTGATGGTTCGCGACAGAATTTTTTCAAGTACAGAGGCTTCTTCCAGTGATTTATTGATGATCAGAGAGTTGCTGAGCCCGTGCGAGAAGGTGATTTGCGGGGAGAGGATAAAATAGGGTAGGAAAATCTGCACACCAAATCCGGCCACGGCCTGGTAATCGTGGGGCGAGATCTGAATGAGGTTTTCCGCCTGCCGCGTCCTCGAGTTGTTTTGAAGGTCGTAATTGTATTTCACGCCGGCGATGACATAAAATCTCTTGTCTCTGTAAGGGTGGGATTTAAAGCGCAGCAAAAAAGGGACTTCCACAAAAACAGATTCCAGACTCTCGGTGTGAATGTCGCCGCCGTTGACCGGACTGTATTCAATGGTGCGCTCGGTGAAGACAAAAGTGGGCACCATTCTGAAGTCGAAGTATTCCCCAAACTTTAAATTGCCGATCACACCTATTTCAAAACCCGGCCCGTTGATGGCTTCTGTGAGTCGGTATTTTTCGTTTTGGATAAAATCCGTAGAGTGACTAATCTTAAAATTGGAACTGCTGTACCCCAGTGCAATGCCGAAGTAATAGGGGCGATCCTGAAATTGATTGAAGTTGTAATTTTGTCTTTGTTGAGCAAGTGTCTCAAAAGTCATCAGTAGGGTCAACAGGGCGATGACCGGTAATTTTATCCAGTTCATTTAATAGCTTTGTAGATACAACAAATTCCGGCTGTTAATATTATGTATTCGCACTTTTTATATCCCAGTTTTTTAAGGACAGATAGGAAACGATCGTAGTCGGGAAAAGCTTGTACAGATTCGTACAAATATTTGTACGCCCTCGGGTCTTTGGAGGTCAACCTCCCAACGGTGGGAAGGATGTATCGGAAGTACAGATTAAAAAGTTGTTTTAGTGGGAAGATGCGGGGCCTTGAAAATTCGAGAACGACGAGTTGTCCCCCCGGTTTGAGAACGCGGTTCATCTCCTGCAATCCGGCCTCCAGATTTTCAAAATTACGCACTCCAAAGGCCGCAGTGACGGCATCGAAATGGTGGTCCGGAAACTCCAGGGCTTCAGAGTCGCCATACAGTAATTCTATGCGTTGATCCAACTTCTTTTTCACCACTTTTTTCCGGCCGATGTCGAGCATCTTTTCCGAAATATCCACTCCGGTTATTTGAGATTCCGGGAGACGACGCGCCAATTCTATGGACAAATCGGCTGTTCCGGTAGCCACATCCAATACCCGTGCAGGAGATCCGTTTTCCAGGGTCGAAATGGCTTTTTTTCGCCACCTTTTATCGATGCCGAGTGAGAGCAGTCTGTTGAGAAAATCGTATTTCCAGGCGATGTTGTCAAACATATTGGCAACCTGCTTTTTCTTGCCCTCTTCGCGATCGTAAGGTTTTACTTCTTCCATGTTGTTGTCAGTGAGATTTACTTTCGACACAAAGTTTCTAATTTCGATTTCGCGTCGGAAGAATAAGGTTCAGTTGCTGCAAAGATAAAAGCGAGGACAATAAATGATGGATTTTTCTCAATTGTTTTCTGCGGTAATTTCAAAGGCAGTAGCTCGTGCAACTGAGCATCCCCCCGTATTTGACGGTTGCCTTGCATGTCTTAGATCGACACCGGGACGCTAAGCAAAGATGGAGTTTACCACAGCCCGTGGAAAAGTTTCATTTTGATAGGCTCGATACAACACATTTCGACATACATAATTTGACAAGCTAAATACAATCCACTGCGCCTTCCCTCGTGCGTGTACTCAGCGTTCTTTACAGTTTTGTGGCTTTCCACCAATGAGTTGGGGAGGGACAGGTGCGTGCCATTTTTAATGCGATTCATACTGAGTCTCCGTTAACTGTATTCTATTCCCTGGTTTAAATTTAACAATGTTTTTTTAAAGTATATTTTTGCTCTTCTGCTAAATTGTTGTTTATTAGGGATTCACGCTAAGGGAGTTTACCAAGCCTCGGCATGGCTAAGACGCAAAGGATAATTTTCGAGGAACTTTTACCACGATCCCAAATGTTTTTACCTTGGGGTCGTATTTTATGCCTAATTGATACCAAAAAAATCAGATCTAAATTTTCGCTCTTCTGCTAAATTGTTGTTTATTAGGGATTTACGCTAAGGGAGTTTACCAAGCCTCGGCATGATAAAGGCGCAAAGAATAATTTTCGAGGCACTTTTACCA
>SKYC01000295.1 GCA_007128085.1 Saprospiraceae bacterium
ACGACATATTGGTCAACTTCGACAAAGATCGCGCATTGAATACAGCAACAGAGTTGGTTCGCTTTGCCAAAAACAGGCAGGTGATTCTATTCAGTTGTCACGAATACACGCTCGATTTGTTTAAAGATTTGGATTACACACGCATTGAAATGGCACCTTCGTCCGGGGTGAGCGTTTGAAAGGGGTTGTCCATAACACTTTTCAAGAGCTCGGAACCCATTACCCCCCCCCAACAATTTTCACCTCTGACTTATTGGTTGGGATCGCAGTACAATCCGGTATCCGGATTGTAAACCAGGTGGTCGGGACAAGTGTGTTCAAATCCCTCGGAAAACAATCCCGAATCGATCAGTTTTTGAGTGGCCCTTTTTCCGGCCAGGTGATAACACATGCGCTCGGTATCCACTTCATACCATCCGCATGCACTTTCTTCTCCAAAACTTGCATTGGCCTCTACGGTCAATTGAGGTTCTCTGGATGGATCGTAGGGCATTCCGTCGTAAACCCGCAATGTGACTGTACAAGTGTTGGTTTCCGGATCATACGAATGTTCCCAGGTTATAAAGTACCGGATGGCATGAGGCGTTAAAAATGGGTGATTGAATATCCCAGCATCTCTAAAGTTTATGTCCGGATTATAATTTCTTAAGCCCCTGAACAGGGCACTCGCTATTCCCCCTGCTTTGCCAACACCTTGCATCATATGAGCGGTGCCGTTTTGATAATCCTCTTCCGATAAATAGGTGACATCGGGATAAGTGGATTCGTCGCAATCGAAATAGTTTCTACCTGTAGGTTCATCCTCCTCCTCCTCTTCCACTTCTTCCATTTCACTTTCTTCCGGTTCTGCGGTGCCTATGGGTAGGGTTCTCTGTTCCTCATCGCTATCTTCCGTTTTCACTCCCTGAGTTCCCTTGAAGACTTTGGCCTCTTCACCAATGATTTGAAATCCACTCCAGAAGTTTTCTACACCTTCCTCAAATTGTCTGCCCTCTTCTTCCCGTGCTTCCTCTATGGGAATTCCCCTCACGGTCTCGAATTGAAGGGCGACTCTTTCTCTGAAATCCTCAAACTCATAGGGGGTTTCTCTGAGGCTGCCGGTGTAAATCCAAAAGGTCTGTTGAATGACTTCCTCTGGCGGGAAGGGAAAATCATACAATCCGGCTTCGACCCTTTCGTTGACCACGTCAGTGATTTTCACAATGGCATCGTAGAGAAGGTTGGCCGTGGTTTGGGGGTCTACATCGAGTTCCAGGTCAATGACCGGGAAGTTTCTGTCCTGTAAAACCCCGACATCAAAAGCCAGGGGGTCTCCGGTTTCTGTGCCTTCAAAAATATCGTCCTGAATGCTTCTCGGGAGGACATTGGTCGGTAGATTGATGACTCGGTCGTCGGGGTAAAAATCTCTTAAGGAGGCCGGGTTGAGTTCGTCCGGTGCCACGGGTGTGGGGCGCGGAGGTGGGTAGGGCAGGCCCAGTAGTTCTCTCAGAGTGTTGATAATATCATTGGGCGTCGTGAGAAATGGCGGGAATACAGCATTGCCATTGTCGAATACCGGTATTTCCGGTGTTGGCATTAGGTCCGGATTCAAACCCTCATCGTCAAAATAATCGGTATTGGGTCGCTCCCAATCGTCTATGGATGGGGTGCCATCCCCCTTTCCAATGGGCGGCTTGCGGTTGTCGGCACAATACCCATGCAGCGGGTACTCCACTTCTGACCCTGCGGGAACTTCTATGGTGCCCGAGCCCGGTACGATGTAAGGTTGGTGCTTCCCATCGGATGGTACGAAAACCGGTGTATAATGAATTTCCATATCCCGATCGGTCAGGTTTTTTACTTCCATATTGAGTATGTGACCGGTGGTTCTTCCCGTACCCACGGTGGTTACTCTTAGCTGATTCGGATCCAGATTTTGTAAATCGACCACCACCGGATCGGTGTCAGGATAGAGTGCGCGATGGTCTTTTTCGGTCGCAGCGATCATGAAAAATCCAAAGAATAAAACAGACCCGATACCAAAAATCAAAGCTTTCATGGTGATTGTATTTTATTGGTAGCAAATGTCGACCAATCCGCCGAATTCTTTTTTCCGATTTCCGACAATCTGTTGTCCATTTCCGACAAATGTGTTTTTTTTGGTGGAGGGATAATTTTTTTAGTAAATAGAGTAAAAATTTGGGGCAGCATTTTTTATATTTGTCTTTAGTTTGTTTTGTGCATGGACTTTTTTGATCTATTTTTTAAGTGTCTTATAAAGTTTGGATAGATGTCCCGGGTTACAAAGTTTATCAGTTTTTTACTCATTTGTTTATTGTCCTTTCCGACAGCGAATGTCTTTTCCAACGAAAAGGTAATCGACAGTTTGCAGGCTCACTTGCCCTATATGGCGAGTGATACGCAGAAAGTATGGATGTTGCGCGACATTGCCTATTATTTAAATTCCTCCTATCCGGATTCGGCCATCATTTTTGCAGAGCGTGGTTATCGACTTGCGCGGGCGCTCAATTTTACTTCCGGACAAATCTGGAATTTATACCAAAAGGGATTGGGTTACGAGTTGTCCGGCAATTTTGAAAAAGCTGTTGAGGTTTATCATAG
>SKYC01000199.1 GCA_007128085.1 Saprospiraceae bacterium
AATTTCACGGTGATTTTTCACATCTGATTCCCGGGAAAGGTAATTTTTATAGGCCTCTGTTCTGGAGTATTTTCGGTATATTTCTCTGACCAGATCCAAGTCCAGCAGTTTATGAAACTCATACTTTTCGGCGACTTCATTCAGGGTTTTCAACTGCTCCAAACTGTTGATGAGATCGTTCTCATACAATTTTGGCAAAAAATTGCGATCCTCATCCTTGGGAAGCAATTTGGTCTTTCTCCTCTCCTTTTCCTCCAGGGCAACTTTACAGACCTGGATTAAGATAAAAAGGGTAAACAAAAACAAGTGGTAGGATTTGTAAATACCCTTATCGTACAAGTCGATCAGAGACTTTTTGTCCAACTGCTTATCAATCTTCAGACTGTACAGCAATTGCATCACTTTAATTCTAACGTTTCTCCTGCTCAACATTTTGAAGGATGATTTCTGGATATTGCAAAGAAATGCAATAAGTGTGTAACCAATATACTTTTGAGTGTAATTTTTAGCAAAATTTTAATTTATGCAAATTGAGACTTCCCTCAATCCAATAGTTCTCCTTTTACATCATTAAATTCCGGCAGCCTCAATTTGTGCCATTTTCTCAGAATGTGACCATCCTTCCACCAAACTACACCGGGACTGGATCGAATAATGGTTTTTAATAAGATATCGTCCGCAAAGTAAAAGGAGATATGGTCCATGCCCATATACTCCTGAAACATTCTGATTTTATTGCTGTCCCCTTCTCCCGCAACCAGATAAACTTCAACCCCTTCAATCATAGCTGAGGATACAAAGGGAAGAATTCTCTCGTGAAAATGCGAAGTAAAATTACTATCCCATTCGTAAGTGATTCGCTCTTTTTCCACTTCCACCACATCATCCATTCTCTCCAACACAATCAAGGAGTCAACTCCCGCCTCATCCCTCAATAATACAGAGTCAATTACATAAATGGTGTCCATGACTGTATAGGTTTCCCGAATAGCAGCACCGGGAAGGTTGTAGGCCACGATCATAATGCTGTGTCCGGGATACTCGAGGATATCATGGGTGACCTCTGTGACGTCCAGTTGATTCACGCTAAAATCAGAAATTTTGGTTTCGGGAATCTCAGGTTCAGACTGAATTTGTTCCAAAACCTGCCAGTCCGGGGGCGTGTAATTGCCACTTCCAAGCTCGGCAAAATACTCATCCGTTGGTAGCTCGACGACTTGGCCCGTCTCCTGATTTTTAAGTCTCCAGGCCACCACTTCAACATTTCCTGCCGCTTCCAGCTCTTTGTGATACTGGGTCCGCACGTCCGTGTTTTCCTTAAATGCCCTAAAGTCAATGTGTGGTAAGTTCCAGGCAAAATTACTAAAGGCGTACACCAATAAGAAAATGGCGGCAACCACTATGGTTGTCAAGCGGGTTTTATAGCTGAATAAACGATGCATCTTTCGTATATAAAATAATAGAAAGATGGCCGGCACCAGCAAGATCAAATCTTTTATAAATGATACCCTGGGCTCAATGATGATAAAATCGCCGAAACAACCGCAATCGGTAACTCTCATGTTGCTGGCACTGTAGGGACCCCACTGTGAAAACTGGAAGAAATTGGTACCCGAGGGTACGTAGCCCGTCAAAAAAGTAAACCCGGTCAGGAAAGTAAAAAACAATACCAACAGGAAAAAAGCCCAGGCAGTAAATTTCCTCCAAAGACCTATGAGGAGCATCAATCCAATGAGAATTTCAAAGATGATTACCACGACACTAAAAGCAAGTGCGTAATTGGAAAGCACCGGAAACAACGGAGCTATGAAGGAAAACCAGGTTCCCTCGAAAGTAGCCTGGAATTCAGCAAAGTACTGTTCCAGCTTAAACCCGGTACCCATTGGGTCCGCTACTTTGACCCAGCCTGAAAAAATAAAAAGTGCTCCCGTCGCTGATTGCAGATACGTGACCAACCAGTTATCTGAACGCTTAAATCCCCAAATCACTGCCGCTGTAATCAAAGCCGCAACGATTAATATAATTATTGTCAATTGTCCAAGTCCCATGAGAAAGTACTTTTTATTGTTGTATTGTTATCGATCTTCCGTAAAATTCAACTTTTGATTCCTCTATTTCCTATCCGCTTATCCCGCTGTCCAATGATTTCAGAAAACGGGATTACAGACTCCTTGCTAATAAATTCTTTTTGCTTAAAAATATTATGCAAAGATAGTATTTGTTTTCATATTCTTTTCCCTGAAAATCCTCTGTTGAGTAATTTCTGTTCCCTGTTCGTCAAAATAAAAATCAACCCGCTTTGGTCTTGCCCCGGATGAGGACAACAGGAAAACCAACAAAGCGCGGCAGGAGCCCATTTCTGCTTTGCCACAGGAGCTGTCCATTTATCACAGGAAGTAGAAGGAAGAGGTATTGAAGGGAGTACTTAATCCTAATAAAAACAGTACAAATAAAAGAAGGGTGTTGGTTTTCCCATTCAGAAAAAACCAACACCCTTGTTCATGGTATTTTGCATTCCTCTTAGAGAATACAAGTCAGAAGGGCAGCTTGTCTACTTTAGCTGCCGGAGTGAGATTGAGAAATTGAGTAGCGTACAC
>SKYC01000294.1 GCA_007128085.1 Saprospiraceae bacterium
AATTTTCTGTGGTTCGTGATTATGGGGTAGTTTTTTCCGGTGCTTCGAGGGCCTCAGCCACCGGATTCTTTGCCTGAGGTGGTCCCTGAGCCTGCAAAGCTGATTGCTCATCACTCTTCAAAACAAGAATTCGAAATAAATGAAACCCGAAGGGTTGAAAGGTATATAGAAAAAGAGGATAACAGCATCCCAACCCCGAAGGGGTGGAATTATTCTGCGCTCCTCCCCGAATTCGAGCCCCTTCAATATGGCAAAGGAACAAAAAGGCCTAATCCTCTGCAAGAATATATGAAGGAGGAAAAGAGGCCCCCAACAACCTCCTTCTCGGGAAGGCATCCTCAGGATGAGGAGCCGCCCCTTACCCTGCCTGTCGCCGTCTGTCGGCCTATCGACTCATCGTGCATCGCTATGAAGACATGGTCGACAAATTTTCTACTCAGACCCAATTGATTTTCATTTTTCAAGGCGGCTGTCAATATGCTTTGTCAATATTTCTTCCCCATTATTCTCCATAAAAAAACCATTCGGTGATTTCGGATTTAACTATTCATTGAGAAAAATTTTCGAGCGCCAAATATGGCTTTACTCCATTTGGGCGGCTCGTTTCTTATTTGTACTTTTGACCCCTCGTTCAGCAGATTGCTCAGGATTCACTTTTCCAATTAATCCGGATCATGACTGTGGAATTTCCGGTTGAACACAAGGGGTTTACTTTAAGTTTCACTACAGCGGTAGCATGTGTTTAATCCCATTCGCAGGGACACAGTAGACCTGGCACAATCCATCTCTGTGACCTTGACGACTCTGAGCTGAACATTGATATTTATTTTTAACAATTGATAAAGTAATGCCATATGCAAAAACTTGGAAATTACGTACTCGGAGAATGGACAGAAGGAACCGGTGAGGGAACTCCTCTCCTCGATGCATCTACCGGAGGATTGATCACTTATGCTTCAGCAGAGGGAATTGATCTTGGTGATGTCTTGAAATACGGGAGAAAAGTCGGCAATACCGCCTTGAGAAAAATGACTTTTCAGGAGAGAGGAAGAATGGTTAAAGCCCTGGCATTGCATTTGTATTCCATTAAAAACAAGTACTACGAAATCTCCTATCAGACGGGCGCCACAAAAGGAGACAGCTGGATCGATATTGAAGGCGGCATAGGAAACCTCTTTGCCAATGCATCCCTAAGGAAAAAATTCCCCGATCAGCCCTATTACATTGACGGTGAGGCCGCACCTTTATCGAAAAACAACACCTTCATCCGACATCACATCATGGTCCCAAAAGAAGGAGTCGCCATTCACATCAATGCCTTCAATTTTCCCATATGGGGAATGTTGGAAAAAATTGCCGTTAATCTCATGGCGGGAGTACCCGCTGTGGTGAAACCTGCAACCGTGACCTCTTACCTCACTGAAGCCATGGTAAGAGACATCATCAAGTCGAAAATCCTCCCGGAAGGCGCGCTACAATTGATTTGCGGATCTGCACGCACCATTTTGGACACCGTAGAGTCTCAAGATGTGGTGACTTTTACCGGTTCGGCAACCACCGGCCGTCTCCTGAAGTCCCACCCGAGAATCATTGAAGAGGCCGTTCCATTTAACATAGAAGCGGATTCACTGAATTGTTCGGTATTGGGCCCAGACGCAAAACCGGGCACAGAAGAGTTTGACTTGTTCATCAAAGAAGTCAGAAGAGAAATGACCGTAAAGTGCGGTCAAAAGTGCACGGCCATCAGAAGAATCATTGTGCCTGAAGACTTGATTGAAGATGTCCAACTGCAACTGGGTAAGCAATTGGAAAAAACCACTTTGGGAGACCCCAGGGTGGAGGGAGTAAGAATGGGTGCCCTGGCGGGAAAAGATCAGGTCAAAGAAGTAAGGGAACGCATCGCAGAACTGACCAAAACCGCAGATATCGTATTTGGCGATCCACACGACTTCAAAATCAAAGGAGGCGATCCGGAAAAGGGAGCATTTCTCGCCCCTGTACTCCTTCTCGAAAAAGACCCGCTGAATAATTTAAGCGCTCATGAGGTAGAAGCTTTCGGTCCCGTAAGTACTTTGATGCCCTATAAATCCGTGGACGAAGCCATTGAAATATCCAAATTGGGCAAGGGGTCACTGTGCAGTTCCATCGCAACTTACGACGATCGAATTGCTCGGGAATTTACCCTGGGTGCTGCCACCCATCACGGTCGAATTCTCATTCTCAATCGCGACTGTGCCAAGGAGAGCACCGGACACGGATCACCTATGCCACTATTGGTTCACGGAGGCCCGGGACGAGCCGGGGGAGGTGAAGAGATGGGGGGAATGCGCGGAATAAAGCACTACTTGCAGAGATGTGCAGTACAGGGCAGTCCAACCACTCTGACGGAGGTTCTCCAAAGGTATCAGGTGGGTGGTAAATACAAGGATCCTGAACTGCATTTATTCAGAAAACATTTTGAAGAAATCGAAGTGGGTGAAACCGTTATTACTCACAAAAGGTCCATCACCGAAGCGGACATCATCAATTTTGCGAATGTCAGTTGGGATCACTTTTACGCTCATACCGATGTAACTTCCCTGGATGAAACCAT
>SKYC01000113.1 GCA_007128085.1 Saprospiraceae bacterium
CACGATTTGGCGCTTGTAGGTATCTATGAAATCAACGACAAATTCGATCTGGGGGCAACTTTTGTTTTCGGTTCGGGGCAAAATTATACGCCCATTGAGGGATTGTATCTGGTCAACGGTTTTCCAGCGGAAATTTACGGCGATAGAAACAGTGCACAGTTACCTGCCTATCACAGATTGGATCTTTCTCTGACTTACCGACCTACCGGAAAAAACAGCGAGGGTAAATTCAGCAATTATTGGGTATTTTCGATATACAATGTTTACAACCGTCAAAACCCGCTATTTATTTATCCCGCATTTGATCAGGACAATTCCACCGGAAGTATTCAGTCAAAAGCTTATCAGGTATCACTTTTTCCCATTTTACCTTCTGTCAGTTGGAATTTTAAATTTAATTACTAGCCTTATATGTACACTACAGGATTAAAGTATTTTAGAGGTTTAACCGGCACAGCTATCGCAATGACAGCGGCTTTGTTATTGGTCGCAACCGCTTGCGAAGAACCCTTTGAACCGCCCTTTAACGAAGACAGAGATGAAATAGTCATTGAATCTTACATAGAGTGGTCGCCCGACAGCCAGTTTCCATCCTACGCCATTGTTACGCGTAGTTTTCCATTTACTGCAGAAATTGACCCCGAATTCATTTCTGATTTGTATATAAAAGATGCTGAAGTAAGTATTTTTGACGGGGATAAACGGGTCGAACTTCAACTCATTTGTTCAGACGATTTACCGGATGCCATTCGTCGGGAAATTGGAACTCAACTGGGAATCGACAGCTTTTTTATCAATATATGTATTTATGTGGATCTGATGAGGGAGCTTAAAATTGAACCTGAAAGAAATTATGAATTAAAGATTGAGGTTGATGATAGGTCCTTTTTTTCTAAAACGACCATTCCAAGACCAGTGCCCCTGGATTCAATATGGGCTGCTCCGGCACCTAATCAGGGCGCGGATTCTCTGGCTCAGCTTTTTCTGAGATTGAGCGATCCTGCAGGGCCTGATTACTACCGCTATTTTACTTCGGTCAATGACGGTCCGCTCTTACCCCCATTGACTTCCGTAACCGATGATGATATATTTGACGGACAGCAATTCGATGTGGCGATTTTAAAGGCAGAGCCCAGAGGAACTGAATTTAATCCCGAAACATTTGGGTACTTCAAAAGAGGTTCCAAAGTTCAACTCAAATGGTGCACATTGGATGAAGATCAATTTAATTTTTGGGAGACACTTGAATTTAGCCGCAACAATCAAGGCCCATTTTCATCGTATACATTGGTTGATTACAATTTAGAGGGCGAAGGGGGAATTGGAATTTTTGGATCCCAATCCTGTTTTTATTACACCATTGAAATCCCGGAAGAACTCTGATTGTTTTCTAAAAAATTTATATCGACTTTTTTCTTAATCTCTCATAGCTGTTAACACCTTCACTGTTTTATATGAGTCGATTACACGGGATTAAACATATACAGATACCTCTTTGTTAAAGAAATACAACATCAATCGGATTGGTATTAGCGTATTTTTAAATTAGATAAAATGACTTACAAAAAAATAGAACGAGTCCTTCCACCCGTTGATCCTAATTGGGTGGGGAATGGATTTAGAGTGCACAATTTCTTTCCCTCAGGATACCGCATTAGCAAAGAAATGAGCCCCTTTTATTTAATGGATTACAATTCTAAAATAGATTTAAAGGGCACCGATGAACCCCGGGGAGTCGGAGTCCATCCACACAAGGGATTTGAGACGGTAACCATTGCATATCACGGTAGCATCGCCCATGAAGACAGCTATGGCAACAAAGGCATAATTGGCCCGGGGGGTGTTCAATGGATGACGGCCGGAGCGGGAATTCTACACAAAGAATTTCATGAAAAGAGTTTTCAAAAATCGGGGGGACCTTTTCAGATGGTTCAACTTTGGGTTAATTTGCCATCAAAAGACAAAAATGCACCTCCGGCATACCAGGATATTAAACACGAGGATAAAACGCTGATAGAGAAAGACGATGGAAAAGTCAAGATTCATTTAATTTCAGGGCAAATGGACGATAAAAAAGGGCCTGCCAGTACATTTACCCGGATTGACCTTTGGGATATAGAGCTATTGAAAGGTGGGGAAGTTAAGTTGCCCGTAAGAAAAGATTCCAATACTGGATTACTCTTAGTAGAGGGAAGTGTCGAGGTAAATGAGGAACGAGAGGCAGATCAGGATCACTTTGTCTTTTTTAATTCAAAAGGAAACGGAAATAACATTGGACTGAAAGCCATAAATGATGCGAGAGTTCTCTATATGGATGGAGATCCAATTGATGAACCCATTGCCCAATACGGGCCCTTTTTAATGAATACCATGGAGGAAATTCAGGAAGCAATGATGGAATTCAGGCAAGGGAAATACGGTCATTTGGAATAGTGAACCGGTCTGGAGGGTAATAATCTCTTACCATACATGAGTCCACTCCGAAAACCCTTTTGTCGTGAAAATGAGCGAAAAATTCAAGATCGAGGAAGAAGGGAAAATATTCCACAAGCGTAGCCATAGCTACGTTGAGGAAAGATTTTTCCTAATG
>SKYC01000362.1 GCA_007128085.1 Saprospiraceae bacterium
AGTTCCGGTAGAATGATTTTTATTTCTTTTTCGGTTTCTTCATTTAGCCAGTACAGGATGAAGTTTACCGTTACTTTTTTCAGTCTGTAATTCTTCTCATTCAGTTTCTCAATTTCCTTTGAAAAATTCTTTGAAAACCTCAGGATGGGTTGTCCCTTTGTGTTAATGCATTCTTTGCCGTTCCAGGTCAATTTGTCTCCGCTTCTCATTCCGGAAATCAAGTGTTGCCTGTTAGCGAAGTAACTTAGCCAAACATCCCTGTGGGTCAAATGAATGGCCATTCCTTGGGGTGGAGGGTGTTTTTTATCGTCGTTAATTCGCTGTAGATTTTGTACTGAGAGATTGTCGAGGATGTTGGAGTTGAGATGTACTGTCAGATTCTTTTTTGCTCTGGTCATGGCCACGTACAACTGCCTCCTGGCTGGGTCTGTTGATACATCAAAATTGTTGAGCATCAGGAAGACGTGGTCAAATTCCTTGCCCTTTGATTTGTGGATGGTTGAGACGAAGATGGTTTCGTCCTGTTCATTGAAAAAATCCTCGAGTTTAGACTCTCGAATGAAGACTTCCAAATCGGACTTGTATTTCCTCTTTGGATTGACCGCCTCGTAATCCTCGATGATATTCATACATACATCCAGCTTTGTACTGCGGCCAAATTCATTTTTCAGCTGCCGTTTGGCATTTCTCCATGCCTCATCCGTTAGGATGGATACCTCCTGATCTGAATTCAGCTGATTTAAAAAGTACCTGACTTCCAATAGATTGTGCAGGTTGAAGTCGTCATTGGTCTGAATCAATTTTGCCCGCATGCCCTTTTTTAAAAGCAGCCCTGTAATCTGCAGGGCCTCGTAATTGGTTTTTGTAAGCACGCAGGTGGTGCCTGTAAGGTCGGTTGTGAGTATGTCGCGTACAAGGGGTGTAATGAGATTGCTTCTTTGATACCGGATCAGTTTTATTTTTCCATTGTCGGATTGCCTGGGTATAATTGGAGTGTTTTTCAGCCGGCGCTCAATTCGCTTCACGAACTGATTGGTGAAATCCACCAGATTGCTTTTGCTTCTGAAATTCTCAACCAATTCATACTTGGTCGCCTTGTTCGACTTAATAATTTGTTCGAGGTATTTGGAATTGGATCCTCTGAACTCGTAAATATTCTGGTCGTCGTCACCCACTGCAATTACCCTCATTTCCTCGTTTACCTTCATCAGGGTTTTTATCAGCCTGAACTCATTCTCGTCCATATCCTGCGCTTCGTCGATCACCAGTACGGTTTTTGTAATTCGACCCGGCTCAACTTCCCCGCTATCGATCTTTTCAATCGCCTTTTTAATAATGGTATCCGACTTTTCAAGGCTGCCGATTTTGCCAAGTAAGTCAAAACAATAGGAATGGAAGGTTTTTATCTCAATAAAGTAGGCCGCATTGCCAATCATTTTTTGTAACCGCTTCTTGAATTCCGTGGCTGCTGCTCTGGAAAAGGTGACCATGAGCAACTGCTCGTGTTTTATATCCTCCATCAAAAGCAGTGAAGCGAGTTTGTGAACCAATACCCTTGTCTTGCCACTTCCGGGTCCTGCCGCTACCACAATGTATTTTGATTCATTGTCATTGATGATTTTCAACTGGGTGGGTGAGAGCTCTCCGAAAAGCTGCCTGAACTTGGCATTGGTGAGGGTGCGTTTGATTTCATCTCTGCGGTTGCCTTTGAAATATTTATAGAGTAACGATTGGTAGTTGAGTTGAAAGTAGTCCTCTACAAATTGCAGGGCGTCTTTATAGTCGTTTATCATTTTCCGGGCGTACTCACCGACAATGTGGATTTGTTGGACCTTTTGGCTGTAAAACTCATTCAACTTTTGATAATCTTCAAGGGTGTATTGCTTTCTGTTGTTGTGTTCGAGCCGCTTTATGGTGAGTCGATTGTAGACGACGAGGAAGCCGCCCTCGATTTTGATTGCTTCAATCCTCGAAAGGTAAAAAAGGGTCTCTTCAATATCATCCAGATCAATGTCGAACTTAAAAAGGCTCTGGTGCTTTTTGTAGGCATCCTTTAGTTCGTATACAGAAAATTCTACCAGCACTTCTTCCCTATCCTGATCCTTTTCATCGGTGTGGGGATTTTTTCTGTCAAAAAGATATTCTATAATGAATTTAGCCAGATGATGCCGCTTCTCAATTTTCTCTTTCAGCAACGTCTGCGGATTTTTCAGAACGGCTGCAAAATGATTTCTGGAGTTATAAAGGCTTTGCCGCTTTATCCAATTCTTGATCGCCCAAAAATTGAGGACCGTTCTGATCTTATGTGGAGAGACTGCATCGCAGCCATGCAGTTTGGCATTTTCGTTCAGCTCTTTGATGTGATAAGTCCTTTCTTGTTCATCGATAATGGGAAGTAGAAAGTTTTCCAGTTGGGTAAATGATTCAACGATGTTCAAAGATCGATTCTTGTTTGCCTTTTTCCTGATGTAGGCCGTTAAATCCTTGGTGTCAGCAAGAATTTTTTCTTCGCGGAGGAGGTAGATGATTCTTATCACCTCTTCCCTTAGGATTCCCAGATGGTCACTGATGTAATCAACT
>SKYC01000308.1 GCA_007128085.1 Saprospiraceae bacterium
AAAAAATGCGTGTCAAACCCACGATATTTTAAAATTAAAACCCATGAAAGATCACCTCGGAGAAAAGGTCAGCTACCGGGATCTGAAGTTTTACCGCGCCTACTACAAGGGTATTTAAGGATAACTTTATGTTTTAACCGGATTGAAACATTCCATGAGTCCAAATGAGTCAAAAGTTGAAAGTTTTCAGCTCACGGTTATCATTAAAAAAAACAACTTATAGCTGTTATTTTTAAAAAAATTAAACAACTCTGTCGAGATAGAGTTAATTTAGTATCCGTTAACTATAAACACACAGCCATGAGACTTCATTTAACCATAGTATTCATCCTGCTAGTTTTCAGCCAATGCAGCGAGGCCAATCATTCTCCTGATTTTGAATACGACACAGACCCAACAGGAAAAAATTTAATCCAATCGGATCGCCTGGATTTTTACCTCGATACACTGGCCACGGGACTCCAAAATCCCTGGGGGCTGGAGTTCCTGCCCGACGGCAGAATCTTAATTTGCGAGCGGCCCGGACGATTGCGTGTATATAGGGACGGAAGGCTCTCTCCCAATCCCGTTGAAAACCTTCCCGAAATATGGGCCCACGGTCAGGGGGGCTTGTTGGATGTCGTTATGCATCCCGAATACGAACAAAACGGTTGGATTTATCTGGCTTATGCCGCCCGGGGCAATGGAAACCAGGGAAATCTCGCCATTTCGAGAGCCCGATTGGACGGCAATCGACTTACCGATGTAGAAAAAATATTTCACGGACAGCCATTTACCTCCTCCAGGTCCCATTTTGGGACAAGACTGGTATTTGACGACGACGGCTATTTGTTTTTTGCCATAGGAGACAGGGGCCAGAAAGATTTTGCGCAGGAACTGGACAATCACAACGGAAAGGTCCTCCGAATTTACGACGATGGTCGGGTACCCGAAGACAATCCATTTACCGATCGGGAAAATGCACTTCCGGAAATTTGGGCCTATGGGAGTAGAAATATTCAGGGGATGCAATTGCACCCCGAGACAAGGGAATTGTGGTCTCACGAGCACGGCCCCAAGGGTGGGGATGAAATAAATCTCATCAAAAAGGGCGCCAACTACGCCTGGCCGAAAGCCACGCACGGAGTCAATTACAACGGAACCATTATTACTGAGAAAACCAGCCTGGAGGGTGCGGAAGATCCCATATTGGACTGGACGCCTTCCATTGCCCCCTGTGGGATGGATTTTGTAACGAGTGAGCACTATCCCGGGTGGAAAAACAATATTCTCGTCGGCGCATTGGCCGGGCAACATATACACAGAGTGGAATTGTCGGGTGAACGGGTGGTCGAAACCGAAAAACTACTGGAGGGTTTTGCGCGCTTCAGGGCGATACGACAGGGGCCGGATGGTTATCTTTATGTACTGACGGAAAATCCGGGCTTGTTTTTCAGGATTATGCCGAATTGATTTCGAGCCTTGGAGAATGTAAGGTGATTTGTCGAGTATGTGAATTGGGGTGGGAGATTGGTACTGATATATCTGGTTATGATTTCTCGCAAAGACGCAAAGGCGCAAAGAATGAAGCACCCAAGGAGTCTCGTTGAGTGAACTTGCACAAAACTCATAAAAGTGGAAATATAAATCGATGAAGGGACTCATTTTATGCGGGGGGCAGAGTGTGCGAATGGGTTTTGACAAAAGCACTTTGAAGAGAGGGGGTAAATACCTCTTTCAGCATCTCGCTGAGGAATTTTTGAGTGCCGGAATTCAACCTTTTATATCCCATCGATCCGATCAAACTCATCTTCTGAATTCTCCCTATCCCGGCATAGCGGATCAGGGAGGCCTCGCGGGCCCAATTCAAGGGATAAAAATGGCTATGGAGTCCAGTCCCCAATCCGCCTGGTTGGTAATTCCTTGCGATATGCCTTTGTTGGATCGCACTGTATTTAATTTTTTGATCGCCCACAGAAATGAGCAAAAAATAGCTACTGTCTTTAAGATAGAAGATCAGAAAACAGGAAAAGAAATCATTCTTCCCTTCCCCGCTATTTACGAACCCTCGTTTTATACGCTGATGAGCGCGCATTTGAAAGCGGGACAGTGGTCCCCTAAAAAAATGCTGGAATCGGCGGATTGCGAGGTGGTTGCCTGTCCGTTCCCTGAAAAAATGGCCAATGTCAACCGGCCGGGGGATGTGGGGGAGCTGAAGGGGTTTATTTCTGATAAATCGAGTGAGACACCAAAGAGGGAGGATTAAATTTTATTTATAGAAGGTCGCAAAGTCTTTTTTACCGCAATGGCGCGGAGCCCGCTAAGTACACGCAGAGGGAGACCGCAGAGGACACTGAGCGATGTATTGATACTCTCGAAAGGTAAAATTTGCCCGGCCTGGGGCGTCCTTAACCCAGTTGAAAAAGGCGGAGCCTTCCATGAAGTGGATTCCACTGGGTAAACTCTATCTTTGTCACGCTGAGAGCGTGATAAACTCCATCTTTGCGAGCTTTGCGCCGTTGCGGTGAAAAAAAAAGAAAAAAATCAACCGGGAAATATAGCTACCCTAAGCGGCTAGGAAAGCCTTACTCTCCCTCC
>SKYC01000243.1 GCA_007128085.1 Saprospiraceae bacterium
AATTGAAACGGAGAACACAGTGGAAAGCCCAGTAACTCCATTTCGTCGAAGGCTTGCTCTTCGGTGTTTTTAGAAAAAGAAGGCATTGTTAGGGTCGCTCCGGCCTCTGTTGCAAACAACCGCTGCTGACAAGGGTCAAACTGCTGGGTGCTCTTCCACTTACACTTCTCCCACATGAGTTCGTATTTGTTCATTCCGGTGAATCGAAAAGCGCCGATTCTTATGAGAATCTGGAGCTGTTCTCCCGGGGGATTGATGCGTAGAATAAAATTTTCCAGGTCGGTGAAAGGCCCGTTTTGTTCGCGCTCCTGAGCGACCTTTAAGGCCAGTTGCCTCTCCAGGTTTTTCAGGTGAACAAAACCGAGGTAAATGACCTTTTCTTTGATGCAACTCATCAACTCGCTGTGATTGACACAGGGTGCTTCAATCTGTGCTCCGCTCATTCTCGCTTCGTGAAGGTAAAACTCAGTTTGGTAAAACCCGCCAAAGTTATTGATTACAGCCACCATAAATTCGAGCGGATAGTGGGCTTTGAGGTAGAGTGACTGAAAAGATTCCACCGCAAAACTGGCGGAGTGGGCTTTGCAAAACGAATAGCCGCTGAAACTCTCAATCATTCTCCACACTTCTTTAGCAAGTGCATCGCTGTGTCCCCTTTTTTTGCAATTCGAAAAGTATTTGTTGCGCAATCGCTCAAAGGTGTCTCCGCTCTTTTTCTTTCCGGTCATAATTCGCCGCAATACATCGGATTCGTCCATTTCCAATCCCGCAAAATGATGTACGACCTTCATCACGTCTTCCTGGTACACCATGATTCCAAAAGTTTCCGAAAGGTGTTGCTTGAAAACCGGATGGAGGTAGTCGGCCTCTGAGGGGTGGTGAAATCGCTTGATGTACTCGCGCATCATTCCCGATTGAGCCACTCCGGGCCTGATGATGGAGCTGGCAGCGACCAGGTGGATGTAGTTGTCGCACCGGAGTTTTTGCAGCAAGCCGCGCATGGCCGGAGACTCAATGTAAAAACAGCCCATGCATTTACCCGATTTTAACTGTTGTCTCACTTTTTTGTCGTTCTTTATGGAGGCTATGTTCCGTATATCTACCAGGATCTTTTTGTTTCGGTAGATGATGTCAACCGCATTTTTAATGTGCCCCAATCCCCGCTGACTCAAGATGTCGAACTTGTGAAATCCCATGTCCTCGCCGTCGTGCATGTCAAAATGAGTAATGGGGAAGCCCTTGGGCATCAACTTTAGTCCGGTGTGGTAAAAAAGGGGCCGCTCAGTAATTAATATACCTCCCGCGTGTATGGACAAATAATTGGGCATTCCGTCCATAAGGCGCGCGTAGTGAAGTATCTGTTTCCCGTAATCGTGATGCTTGCCTTTTTCCTCCGGCTGCTCCAGTAACAGATCTATGTCGTTTGGAGGTAGACCAAATACTTTGCCCAGCTCCCGGACCACAGACCGAAAAGCAAAAGTATTGTAAGTGGCGAGCAGAGCCGTGTATTTCCTTCCATATCTTTTAAAAACATAATCGGTGACCCGGTCGCGCTCGTCCCAGGAAAAATCAATGTCAAAATCCGGGGGAGAACTTCTGTGTGGATTGATGAAACGCTCGAAATACAGGTCGAGTTCCAGCGGGTCGACATCGGTAATATACAAACAATAAGCGGCAATTGAGTTGGCACCACTGCCGCGTCCCACATGATAAAAACCCGCTGATTTGGCATAGCGCACGATGTCCCATGTGATGAGAAAATAGGTTGCAAATCCGAGTCGGTCAATCATGTGGAGCTCTTTTTCAAGGCGTTCTTTGGCGCGGGTGTTATGGGGTGAGTACTTTTGAGATAAACCCTCTTTACAGAGCTTGTATAAAAGCGCCCGGTCGTCAGCTCTGCAGCCGGTAAATGATTGTCTGTTGTTGTGGCTGCCCGTTGACAGTCGAAAACTGCAGTCGCTCAGCAGTTTTTCTGTTTTTTGAAATACTTTAGTTTTAAATCCCGGGGATATATGAAAAATATCTTCTTTGGACAGAGGTCGGTTCCGGTCAGAAGCCAGATCTGCTTTACCTAAACGGCTCCCTACAATATTGAGATCTATGCATCTCAGTAGTTTGTGCAACCGGAACCCCTCTTCATCGATGAAGGTGAGTGGTTGGACGACCATACATTGACTAAGAGGAACTGCAGCCCGGGCAAAAAATTGAGTTTCGGTCAGTGTGGGCCGGAGCATCAGATATTCATTTTCTCCCAGTGCTCTGTCGGGACGGTTGCTGTAGAGGACATAAGTGTCTTTGAGCTGATCGGCAATGTCGGTAACTTCCTTTTTGTTCTGCACCCACTCTGTGAGCAGACAGCATATTTGAGAAAAACCCTCTTCATTTTTGGCCAGTGCTGTAAAACAGTGTCGACTGCCTTTTCTGAAATCAACCCCGACGATGGGCTGTATGGAGTACTTGATACAGGCTCGTATGAAACGGTAAATGCCTGAAGTGTTGTTGATGTCCGCCAGAGCCAATTGTGAGACGCCGTAATCCGCGGCCCATTGGACCAGGGCTTCAGGAGAGAGAGTGC
>SKYC01000257.1 GCA_007128085.1 Saprospiraceae bacterium
ATTCGGTTGGATTTATTTTCTCCTCCTTTCGGGAAAGTTGAATTGCTTTAAAATAGAAATAAACATTCCGGTACCGGTTTCGATCAACTCATCTGGAAAATCGTAATCGGGATTGTGCAAATCGGGTGTATTTTCACCGGCTCCCAAACCGAACATCGCTCCCCGATACTTACTCGAGAGTCTGCCAAAGTCTTCTCCCCACCGAAAGGGCCGGTCTACCTCAATGGTTTCGTACTCGTGCTCCCTGGCGGCATTCAAAAGCACGTCAATGGCCTCTTCTCCATTGACGTTGGAAATAAACTCTTCCACGCGCTTGAGGGAACAGAACAACCCTTCATTCCTGGCGAGTTCCTTTGCCGTTTGCTCCATTTCTTTCAACAAAGCCTTCATTTTTTTTGTAGTCCAGGCGCGAAGCGTAAAATGCACCTCTCCCCTTCCGGCCGAAGTGCCGTAGGCCTTTTTTCCAAGTTCTGCATAAACCGGAGTCACAAGTTGAAAATTATCATCCTCTGGTACATTGTGGGTTTTTTCCTCACTGGCCATTAGCAACCTAGCGATGGCTCCGGAGGGATTCAGACCACTGTCTGGTTGACCGGCGTGGGCCGTTTTTCCTCTGTATTTTACTATCAGGCTGATGACTGCAGCTGTAAAAGTTCCATGCCGATAAACTATGGCGTGCTTGGGAAATCTCGGCAAATTGTGTAAGGCAAAAACAAAATCCGGCTCTATTTTTTCAAACTTCGGATCGTCTAAAATCCACTGGGCTCCTTCTCCCGTTTCCTCTGCTGGCTGAAACAACAAAACCACCCGCCCCACCTCGGGCGGATTTTCCGCAAGCCATTGAGCAACCCCACAAACCATCGCCATATGTCCGTCGTGCCCGCATTTATAGCTGACTCCTTCAACCTTGGATAGATGTTTTGTTCTGTTGGTATCCTGAATGGGAAGCGCATCCAGATCGGCCCGGATCAGCACCGTTTTCCCTTCCTCTCCGGAATCGTATACTGCGGCCAGGCCGTGTTTTTGAAATTCAATGATTTTGGTCGGATCCTGTTTTTCCAAGAAGGATTGAATACGCCTCGAAGTCTCCTCTTCCTCACCGGAAACTTCCGGGTACTGATGCAATTCCCTCCTCAATTTAACAAGAGATTGAATATTGGGTATCATAATTTTTAATTTTTGCAAAGGTAGGAATTCTTAAATCCAATTCCCATTAAAAAAAGCCTGAAAGAAAACAGCTTCACAAACCCATTTATCTCTTTAATTTCCCGAATCAAGGGACTTCATCCCCGGTTTATATGCTTCCTTTCTCGTTTCAAACTTAAGATACATCCCATTCGTTCAGGTTTTAAACGGAGTACAACCGTTAAGTTTGAAAACTTATCTTAGGCCAATTCAATTTTTATAAAAAATTAAGTATATTTGACGTGAAATGAAAAGACTTCAATTCATTGTTTTTAGTTTCATCTGTATTGTTATAGTGTCTATAGCAGCTCCTTATTCCCATGCCTTCAACAGCTCAGAGAATTCTGTTCAAAGCGGATCGGAACCTGAAATTACTGAATTGATAAAACTTTCTGATGAAAGCAGAGACAAGGGAAACTATTCATCCGCCCAGGATTATCTGGAATTGGCCCGTGAAATTGCGCACTTTTCGGGAGAACGTGAATTAATTGCCCGGGTGAAGAATCACACCGGGGTTCTTTATATCTACATGACCCGATATACTCAGGCACTATCAAACTTACAGCAAGCCCTGACCATCTACAAAGAGATCAACCACCAGGAAGGAATAGCGGAGTGCCTCAACAACATGGCCTCCATCCATATCTATTTAAACAACTATCTGCAGGCCAAGGAAAACTACAAGCAAAGTTTGCGGATCAGAAAGGACGGTGAGGATTTGCGCAAATTGGGAATCGCCTACAACAACCTCGGCCTCGTACACAATCGATTAAACGAATTGGATTCAGCTCTTATCTATCATCACCGCAGTTTGAATATCTGGGAGCAATTGGGCGACCTTTCCGGGGTTGGGTTGACCTTGAATCACATAGGCACTATTATTAAAAATCAGGGAGATCTCAAAGGTGCCCTGGCTATACTGGAAGAGAGTTACAACAAACTGAACCGCGGTCAAAGGAGTCATTTGCAGACGAAAATGTATGTAGAGGCGCAATTAGCACTTTTAGAAACCATGCTCGGTCGGCACGAAGAAGCTATACAGTGGTGTAAACGAAACTGCCAGGCAGCAGATACTACAATTTACAAAAGAGCTTCCATGGACTGCTGTAAATCACTCTATTTTGCCTACCTGGGACTGAATAAACACGAAGAAGCCCTGGAAGCTTATACTCAATACATCAATCTCCGCGACACTTTATTGGGAGCTGAAATGATTCAGGAAGTCACGCGGCTTGAATTGAACTACGCCTTTCACCAAATTCACAGAGCCGATAGCTTGCGATTCGAATCAGAGCGAAAGTTAGACCGTGAAAGAATTTACAATCAGAGATTGGGTTTAACAGCCATAGGTTTGATTCTGCTCATGGTTTCCATCCTGGGGTTTGTTATTTTCAAGGGAAAAAGGCGCACCGAAGGTTTGCTCCTCAATATACTTCCCGCACCAGTGGCAAAAGAACTGAAAAAAACGGGAAAGGCCAGTCCGAGAAAGTACGATTCCGTCAGTGTTCTATTTGCTGACATCAAGGGATTTACAGAAATATCAGCTTATCTCAGTCCGGAGGAATTGGTCTCGGAAATCAACCAGTATTTTACAGCTTTTGATAAAACAATGGAGAAGTTCGGCATAGAAAAAATAAAAACCATCGGCGATTGTTACATGGCTGCCTCAGGTTTGCCGATTGAGTCAGAGGATCACGCGGTAAAAATGGTCCATGCAGCCCTGGAAATGCAGGATACCATTTCAGCTATTAACACAAATAAAACAGACCCCAGCGACACGCGATTTAAACTGAGAATTGGCATCCACTCCGGTCCGGTAGTGGCAGGAATAGTGGGTACCAAGAAATTTCAGTACGATATTTGGGGGGATACGGTAAATACCGCCAGTCGGTTAGAGACTTCCTGTGAAGTTGGAAAAGTGAATATCTCAGGCCAGGTTTATCAACATATAAAAAACCTTTTCAACTGTTCATATCGCGGCAAAGTTGAAACCAAAGGTAAGGGAAAAATTGAGATGTATTACGTAACTAGGCGAGACCGTTAACCCTGGTTGTTCAAAAAGAGTTGGTCCTGAAAGCCCTAAAGACCAATAGATGTAGTTTTGTATTGGGGGTGAGTTTTTCCCCAGTGGCTTAGTGCAGGCCGTTTTGAAGGCAAAAAATCAAGAAAGTGCCCATTTATGGAGACATGTAGGCATATAATAGAAACCCTCATGAATAATGGGGGTTAAGATTCGGTCGAACAAATAAAGAAAGTTGTTGACTTGCCCCACAACTCCTTCCCATCACTCTTTCTCAGCCCATAGAGGCTTCACAAAAGCATGAACTACACCGAAATGTCAATTCACGATTGCCCCTACCTACTCATCATCTGAAAGTTCAGATGACCAGGCCAATAGTTTATTTCTTTCCGGACAGAGAGGGGGACAGGGGTCAGAACTGATGTAATATTGAGTTTCTGATGTTGATGTTGAATTTTCTTCATCCCCCATTGTTCCATCGGAAGACACTAAAGCCATTGAGGGGTAGTCCTCTAAATCAGAGTTTTGAAGTTCTACTGTAGCAGTTACCAGTTTAAACGCAAGACAATCATTGAGTCTGCAGAGATCAAATATTCGATCCTTGTAAAAAACGGCACTTAATATAGAATCGGGGGACGTACGCTCTCTAACATTTAATACCAATTCCCTGGCGCGATTGCGGTCAACAATATTTTCTCCCGGGCGATCACCTCTGTCTGCACCATAAAAATACCCCGCAGTCCCGGAACCATATATTTCGCTTGCATCCTCTCTGATTCCAACGGCCAGGGCACCCACCCTCGCGTCGCTTCTATTTTTTACCGCATTGTAAAATCGAATTCCCGTGGCTCCCTCTTGATTGATTAAAGTCATGATGGTTGCGCGGTCGAAGTAGGTGGTATCAAAGGTAAAACGGTCCTTGTCAACATCAACTGACTCGGATTCAACTTCAGGCCTACAAGCCAAAAAAACTGCCAAAATTACAACTAAAACAAGAATGACGTTAATAAATTTTAACTGGAACATATGTAGAATTTTAAAGTGATGAACAATGACTTAAGCAAATATAGTATTTTTTCTTGATTTTCATAAAAAAATCAAAAAATAAAATAAATAATGGGGAAACTACCTTATCACGGATTGTCCGTGACACCATGGTTTACAAACCTACAAACGGCATGTGGAGCTTGGTAAAAAACCTGCATAAATGCGCTGCATTGACCGTAGCGGTGGCGAAATGTGCCATTGTTAATGGGGTCTTTCTCCTCCTTTTTACCGAAAACCACTTCTCTTGGTAAAGACCTTTACTTGGCACCTATACCTCATACATTTTGACCTTTAGTCCTCGTTATCGCCCTCTCAATTTAAAGCTAATAAAAAAAATCAATTTGACATTTGAGATTGAAATACAATGGGACTTCCTTCGTTAAAATAGTTCTAAAGAAAGTACTCAGTCATACGGATCGATGAAACTCCTGCGGCTAAGCCACACTTTAAACAGGCTCTAAAATGTTTCAATCTACACTTCATATCCTGCTATCTCTTCTGCTTTTTTTAAGCACAGCAGGGGTCAGTGTACACCAGCATTTTTGTAACGATCAACTGAAAAGTATTGCGCTATGGACTTCAGCAACTCCCTGTAAAGCAGACGAACAATCCTGCACAATCGACAAGGATAATAAAGGGGATTGCGAGCGGAGTTGCTGCGATGATGAAGTGAGTTTTGAAAAAGCGGATATCGACTTACAAACCACTTCAACACCACAGTTTACAGATATAAGCGATCAACACCAGGGTATATTTACCGGTCTGAGCCAAAAACTTATTACCCCCAATGGTGCGGCAATCGGTTTTAATGCTTTGCGAGCCCCTCCTTTGTATGCCCCTTCTCTACAAATTTTGCATTGCACCTTCTTGTGTTAAATCTCGATTGACAATTTGTATTTCTACAAAACCAAAAGAAATACCAAAATAGTTTTTATATTTATTGTCAATCAAGATAAAGTATCATGCTAAACTCAATAGTTCGGTTTTGCCTCCACAATAAACTCGTTGTATTCCTTCTTTTATTGGGACTCATATTTTGGGGCCTCATTCACTCGCCCTTTCAACTGGGATTGGATGGATTGCCAAAAGATCCCGTGGCGGTAGATGCCATACCCGATATAGGTGAAAATCAGCAAATAGTATTCACTTCCTGGCCGGGTAGATCTCCTCAGGATATTGAGGACCAGATAACCTATCCGCTAACCACCTCACTTCTGGGTGTTCCCGGAGTAAAAGATGTGCGCTCAAACTCCATGTTTGGCTTTTCGAGTATTTACATTATTTTTCACGATCGCGTTGACTTTTACTGGTCGCGTGCTCGTCTATTGGAAAAGCTCAATTCTCTCCCCGCCGGCCTTTTACCGGATGGAGTTCAACCTTCTCTCGGTCCCGACGCCACGGCTCTGGGGCAGATATTTTGGTACACTCTGGAAGGGAGGGATCCCGATGGCAATCCCACCGGAGGATGGGATTTGCACGAAACGCGAACGGCACAGGACTTTCAGGTGAAATACGCACTGGCATCGGCAGAGGGAGTGGCCGAAGTGGCCTCCATAGGTGGCTATGTAAAGGAATACCTGGTCGAAGTCGATCCCGAAAAATTGCGGATTTACGATCTTTCTCTGTTGGACGTGAGACAAGCTATACGTGAGAGCAATCGGGATATAGGTGCACAGACCACAGAAATCAATCAGGTGGAATACTTTATACGGGGGCTGGGATATATCCAGGACATTGAAGATCTGGAAAAGGCGGTAGTCAGAAGTGTCGATCAGAGTCCCATTCTAGTCAAAGATGTCGCCAGGGTATCTCTGGGCCCCGCACCCCGGAGAGGTGCGCTGGATAAATCAGGAGCAGAAGTGGCCGGTGGAGTGGTGGTAGCCAGTTACGGTTCTAATCCAATGGCGGTCATCGACAATGTAAAACAAGCCATTGACGACCTGGCCCCCTCAATGCCCGTCAAAACCCTGAGCGATGGCACCCAAAGTCGGTTGACGGTAGTGCCCTTTTACGACCGCACGGAACTCATACAGGAAACCATTGGCACCCTGGAGGAAGCTCTTTTACTTCAGATCATCATTACGACCATTGTGGTGCTGCTGTTGTTGTTCAATTTCAAGGCCTCTATCATGGTAGCGGGCATACTGCCCGTAGCGGTGCTGTTTTGCTTTATAGGCATGAAGTTATGGGGGGTGGATGCCAATATCGTGGCCCTTACCGGTATTGCCATTGCCATAGGAACCATGGTGGATATGGGCATTGTGCTGGTTGAAAGCATAGTCAACCAAATGGAGAAAGCCAGGGATACTGATCATTTGCTGTCGACCATTATGAAAGGTACCGAGGAAGTGGGAAGTGCGGTGCTCACAGCAATTTCAACGACCGTAATCAGTTTTCTCCCCGTTTTTGCCATGGTCGGGGCCGAGGGAAAAATGTTTATTCCGCTGGCTTACACCAAAACCTTTGCCTTGATCGCCGCTATTGCCCTCACGCTGTTTGTTTTGCCCCCACTGGCCAGTTTGTTGTTCCAAAAAGGAAAAAAATCTCACTACCTCGAAATTGCAGCCAATCTGGTATTGGCCGGGCTCGGATTATACGGCTTGGTCTCTGGATTTTCCTACTGGCCTCCTCTGGTCTTGTTGATCGGTCTGGCGGGCACTGCTGTCGCCGTCGCCAAGCCCATTTTAGACCCCCGAAAACACCGCCTTTTCACAATGGGCTTGAACTTCATCTATGCCCTGTGGGTGATTTTTATTCTCACCCACATTTGGATGCCTCTGGGGGTGGACAAAAGCGCCTTAGTCAATGGATTTTTTATCGGTAGTATCGTTTTAATTTTCACCCTTTCCTTCGGAGCCATTATTTATTTTTACGAGAAAATTCTCAGGTTTCTTCTCCGTTTCCAATGGATCTTTTTCCTGGCAATTGCCGGTATAATATATTTGGGTTATCAGGTTTACAACCAGACGGGGAAAGAATTTATGCCCTCACTGGACGAGGGATCTTTTCTCCTGATGCCTACTTCCATGCCTCACTCGGGGATAGAGGAAAATTTGAAAAATGTGCGTTTGCTGGACATGGCCGTGTCTTCCATTCCTGAAGTGGAGACGGTTGTAGGAAAAATAGGGCGGGTAGAAAGTCCACTCGACCCTGCCCCTCTCTCTATGTACGAAAATGTAATTCTTTACAAACCGGAGTACAAAACCGATGATAGGGGAAGGCGCATGCGTTTCGCAGTGGACGAGGACAACAATTACCTTTGGGATGAGTCGGGGAATTTAATACCAGACCGCCGCGGTGCTTATTACAGAAACTGGAGGGATCACATTCGAAGTCCGGACGACATTTGGAATGAAATTATAGCTGTCAGTCGCATACCCGGAGTCACCTCGGCCCCCAAATTGCAGCCCATTCAGACGCGGCTGGTGATGTTGCAATCGGGCATGCGCGCACCCATGGGAATTAAAGTCAAGGGGACAGATTTGAAGGAAATAGAAGCTGCCGGATTAAAAATAGAGGAAGTACTGCGTGAAATAGAAGGAGTCAAATCCTCCGCTGTTTTTGCAGAGCGCATCGTCGGAAAACCCTACCTCAACCTCAGAATAAACCGGGAGGCGATAGCTACCCACGGATTGACGATTGACCGGGTTCAGGAGTATATTATGACCGCCATCGGGGGAGCAGTGGTCGGCCAAACCGTGGAGGGGCGCGAGCGATACGATATCAGAGTACAGTATCCGAGAGAATTGCGCGATCGCCCCCAACAAATGGAGCAGGTTCTGATAAAAACCCAAGCCGGACAGCATATCCCGCTGGGCAATCTCGTAGAAATCGAATACGAACAGGGTCCCCAGTCCATTAAAAGTGAAAACGGATTTTTGGTCGGATATGTCACCTTTGACAAGGAAGACGGCTACAGCGAAATTGATGTGGTGGACAGAAGTCGTGGAATTCTGGCCGAGGCCAGGCAAAGCGGGGAGTTGGAATTACCCCCCGGCATACAATTGGAGTTTGCGGGCAATTACCAAAATCAAATCCGCGCCAATGAAAGGTTGTCGATCGCCATTCCCATAGCTTTGGCCATCATCTTTATTATTTTGTTCCTTCACTTCCGATCCACTCTTATTACCCTGATGGTATTCTCCGGCATTTTCGTCGCCTTTGCCGGAGGATTCATTCTCATTGGTCTGTACAATACCGAATGGTTTTTGAATTTTTCTGTACTGGGATCCAATATGCGTGAAGTCTTCCAGGTGCAAAATATTTACCTCAGTGTGGCCGTGTGGGTTGGCTTCCTGGCCCTTTTCGGCATAGCCACAGACGACGGTGTGCTGGTGGCTACTTTTTTGAGAGACAGTTTTCAGGCCCACAGTCCAGAGACCTTGACCGAGCTCACCGATGCAGTCGTGGAGGGAGGATTGAGAAGAGTCCGGCCTGCAATGATGACCACAGCCACTACTCTGCTGGCCCTATTGCCCATTTTGAGCTCGACCGGCCGGGGAGCCGATGTGATGATTCCCATGGCCATCCCCACCTTCGGGGGTATGTTGATTCAGGTGGTCACCATGTTTACCGTACCCATGTTGTTTTTCCTGTGGAAGTCGATGAAAATGAAAACAAAATGATCAACCTATGACTGTTTTAGATAAAAACATACGAAGCCGGGACGATATAATTTTCCACTCGGCCATCCATTGAAATAAAAAAATTAAATCATGAAACCAATTTTGATTTTTCTGTGCATCCTAACAACTACGGCCTCCCTCTCCGGCCAATCACTGGACTCTCTGGTTCAACTGGCCATGGAGAACAACCGGCAATTGGATGCCTTCCAATACCAACTGACCGCTGCCGAGGCCAATATTGAAAGACAAAAAGCCTGGGCTCCACCCCAACTACAAATGGCCTATGGCCTTCTCCCCGTGGAAACCCGCGTGGGACCGCAAGTCTTGAGATTGGGCGCTCAACAGCAACTGCCATGGCCCGGACATTTGCGGGCAAAAACCGCTCTGGCTTCTTCCGACATACAACTCCTCAGGGCCGAGGAGGATTTGACAGAAATTGAAATCGCCTTTCGGGTGAAAAGCCTTTATTACGCCATTTATAATTTGATACGGAAAAAAGAGGTGCTGGATGATTTTGAAGTGGTTTTTACTGAAATCAGGGGAGATCGGTTGAGAAAAATGGAAAGCGATCGTGCGTCCTATTCGGATGTCTTGCTTGCAGAGCGTTCCATAGAGGAAATCGATTCTGAAAGAGAACAACTGAACTACCGGAAGGAAGCTATAATGCATACACTGGCCTATTGGATTGGACGAGAAGAAATCGACGAATTGCACTTTGCAGATGAATTTGAAGAGGAAATTCCAAATTTCATCCAATGGGGTGAAGCCGAACTCAACTATCCCACCGTTAGTCGGATTGAGTTCAACCGCCAAAAGGTAGTCCACAAAAAGGAAGTCAACCAATGGGCCAGAAAACCGCAATTCACCCTGGGTGTAGATTATATCATTAACCGAGAGAGAACTGCCGTCGATATTCCCGACAATGGAAAAAATGCGCTGATGCCAAGGGTGGGTATTAGTCTTCCATTTTTCTCAAGGGAGTACAGGTATACGGATCAAATACTCAAAGCCGAACTCCTGACGCTGGATAGATACAAAGAGGACGAAACCAGTAAGATCCGCTCTGAAATTGAAACGGCCCAATCCCGATGGCACGAAGCTCACACCCGCTATCGCTCCACCCTGAGACAAATCG
>SKYC01000127.1 GCA_007128085.1 Saprospiraceae bacterium
AAATACTTAAAAAATTTGGTTTTTTTTTTAAAATATCTTAACTTTAAGTTTTTGAATAAAAACAATTGCTATTGCACCAATCCAGCTTGTATCTATAACTTCAATTGGTTTCAAAATGTGGGAGATTGCTTTTTGCTTTTACAGGAACATTTTCCAATTTTTTAAAAATAAGAATTCATGAAAAATTTCACTTTATTGGTACTCCCCCTTCTTTTTCTTCTTTTGTCCTGCAGCAAAGACGAGAGTCCCATACCCACTTCAGAAGACCCTCGACTGGTGAAAATACAAAACTTCGATTTCGGTACTTCTGTTCACGAAACTCCAAACTTAACCAGAAAAATTATTTACGATGAACAGGGGCGAGTGGTTCGCCTTGAGGGATATTTGGCCGACAGCCCTAAGCCAGAATTTATAGGTATGAAGACATACGATCAAAATGGATTTATTCAATCCACCGAGTTTAAGAAATTGGTCGATGGCAATCATGCGCCCTTTCAATATCGGTATGAATTCCATACGGATCCACAGACCGGATTGATCGAGCGAATCAGTGCGTATGTGACCTTATCTGGTGAGGAAGATCCAGTTAGAGATTTTGAGCGCCTCTTGTTTTACAACGAATCCGGGGAGCTGGTTTTGGATTCGCTGGCCAATACGGATCGGGATTTACAGCGTACCAGGGTTTCCTATCGTTATTATTGGGAAAATGGAAATGTGGTGAGAGTGGATTATTTGAATTTCAGTGGAGAGAAAATGGCCACGGAGAAGTTTGTATACGATAACCGGAAAAATCCCCGGCAATGGGATTGGCTGGAGGAGTTTTTTTTGTTGTCAAAAAGTTTTATTCCCGTGGGAAAAAACAATATTATTAGTAGAAAGTACTATGACTTTACGGGGTATGGGCCGTATTTAGGATGTTTACCGTGCAGGACCAGCTATCGATACAATGTTGATGGCTTTCCCTACCTTTCCATGAGCACCCTACCGGGAGCTGGTAATGTAATTTACACTTATGAAAGTGAATAGTTCGACCCTGTCGGTTTTCATGGTTTTTACTCTGTTCTTGTGCAGCGGTTCTCTGTATTCGCAATGGGGCGTGAGAGCAGGTCTGAATATTGCAACAATATCGGATCCGGAGGGAGTTACCGAGGATGTGGCTGAACTCACTCCAATTTTAGGAATGAATTTTGGCTTATTGTTTGAAATTCCCTTGTCTGAAAGAGTGAGTATACAACCAGAAATTCACTATATTCAGAAAGGGGGCAAGATAGATCACATTGACGAAAACTTTTGGATTAAGGATATTTTGAATTATTTGGAAATTTCTGTTTTGGGTAATATTTATTTGTTTGAATTTGGAGATAACGCCAGGGTATTTGCCGGACTGGGGCCTCATATCGGATATGCCCTTAAGGGAATGAAAGAAATTGATGATAATGGTCACAGAGAATCCTATGAAACTGATTTTAAATCTGAGGAAATTACTCGATGGGATTATGGCTTGGGGATGGCTGTCGGGGCTAAATGGGGTGGATTTTTCGCCGATATTCGTTACAATTTGGGTCTCTCCAATTTAAATGAATTTGATTATGATCCAAAATTTTATCACCGAGGGTTACTATTGGGTGTCGGTTATCAATTCTAATTCCGTTGGTGGTTAGTGAAGGAGGTGGATCTTTAAAATTAGCTGGTCATCGAATGTTGAATGCTTAACCGATTTGCCTGTATCACCCCTTTATTTCTCTCCCAAATCCGCAGATTAAATCACAATCTGCTTTATCCGGCTTGGTTAATTGGTTACAATTCAATTTTTTCCGACAGTAAAATCTTCCATATTTCCCCCATAGGTTGTAATTTCGCGCCGACGGTTATACCTATTCTATGGATCAAAAAAAGCGCAGACCTTTCATTATTGGCATTACCGGTGGCAGCGGCTCCGGGAAAACCACCTTTATCAGGGAATTGCGATCCCGTATCGGTTGTGACGATCTGTGTATATTGTCGCAGGACGATTACTACAAAGACCGCGAATCGCAAATGGCCGATGAAAGGGGAGTCAAAAACTTCGATCTGCCCGATTCCATTGATGATCTTCAACTGGCCAGGGATGTGAAACGACTCTGCAATGGTGAAAAAGTGGTGAAAAAAGAGTACACCTTCAACAACCCCAAAGTCAATCCCAAAACCCTGGAATTCTCCCCCGCCCCCATATTGGTACTGGAGGGCCTCTTTATTTTTTACATCCAAAGTATTTTTGACCAACTGGACCTGAAAGTGTTTATCCACGCCAAAGAAAACCTGAAGGTCATCCGAAGAATCCAAAGGGACCGGATCGAGCGGAATTATCCGCTTGACGATGTCTTATACCGTTACCAATACCACGTTCTTCCGGCCTATGAAAAACACATACATCCCTTCAAGGAAAAATCCGATATCGTGATCAATAACCACAGAGAATTCAAAAAAGGGCTGGATGTACTCGAGGGATTCATTCACCACAAACTCCACCAAATCAAAGGAGAAGACTCTTGACCCGGGTCAAATGATCTCTTCCTCCTCATCCGGATTC
>SKYC01000084.1 GCA_007128085.1 Saprospiraceae bacterium
AGTAAAGGTAGCCGTCTTATCATTTCTCATTTTGATGCTTTTCTTACCGGTTCGGCACCATTTTATTCCCGGAGATGTCTTGTGGACAGAAGCAGGTCACAGACTGTCCTGGAGGATGATGCTGAGGACCAAAATGGGAATTGCCGAATTCACCGTCATGGCCGATGGTAAAAAATACGAAATTGATCTTCGCGAACGTCTGGCCAGGCACCAAAGAAATGATGTCGCCACCAAGCCCGACATGATGTTTCTATTTTCACGATATCTGGAAAAAGAATTTGAAGAAATGGGCTACCGGGAAGTCGAAGTATATGCCCGTACACGGATCTCTGTCAACGGCAGACCTTACCATCCCTTTACAGATGAAAGCATCGATTTGACAGAGGTGAACTGGAATTACTGGGGAAATCAATCGTGGATTCTGCCGAGGCCCTGGTAAAAAATATACTTTTTTATCAGTAAAGTTTTTTGATTTAAAAATAAGCTTTACTTTTGCACTCGCTCAACCCAAAAGGGTGGTTAGAACCAATCATCCGGAGGAGTGGCAGAGCTGGTTTAATGCACCGGTCTTGAAAACCGGCGTACTCGAAAGAGTACCGGGGGTTCGAATCCCTCCTCCTCCGCTCATTAAAAAAGCCCGATGGAAAATCCACCGGGCTTTTTCGTTTATAAACCATTTCCATTTAAGTCAAATGATTTGTTATTTAAATAGATATTTCGGGAAAAAGTTCACTTTCTCAAAGGTGCAAACGCTCTTTTCTCTTTAGGAGTTCATCTTCTGACTCCTCTCTGTCAGGATCGGGTACACAACAATCCACCGGGCATACTGCCGCACACTGCGGTTCTTCGTGAAAACCAACACACTCCGTACACTTCTCCGGAACAATGAAATAGATGTCGTCGTCAATGGGTTTTTGCCGCTCATTCACATCCACTTCACGACCGTCCTCAAGAGCGTACTTCCCCTCTACACCTGTCCCATCCGAAACCGCCCAGTCAACACCGCCCTCGTAAATAGCGTTGTTGGGACACTCCGGCTCGCAGGCACCGCAGTTTATGCATTCTTCTGTAATTATTATCGCCATTATTTTAGCACTTTATGATATAAGGTACAAAGATAGAAAAGGTTTACAAAAAGCGCTGAATCTGGATCCATATTGATCTGTATTCCCTCACCGTATTGAACACCCAATGACTGACTTTATTTTTTCAACACACTTAATCCGGGGAAAACAAGACCTTTTCGTTATTTTTTACCAACTTTGCAGCTTTGAGAAAGCTCAGAACTGTGAATCGGCCAACTCCAACGAGCAGGGTTGGTCTATTCCTTCATAGCTACTCAAAAAAAGTAGTAACCGCCGAACTTTTAGAAAGCCTTTGGGGTGAGATTCCTCAACAATGATAAAATTATTGATTGTGCCATGAAAATCATTTTTTTGACTTTTATTTTCCTGATCCCTTTGGCGATCGGCTATGCCCAGTCGTTTTTCCAAATCGATGATTTCAGCGCGTACGAAGAGAGTCTTACTCTTACCGGCGATGCGGTGTTTTATGCAGAAAAGCTTCGCCTCGCTCCCGCTCAAAATTACCGACAGGGAGCCGCCTGGTTTTCCGAGCGACAAATCGACCTGAGCAAGGGGTTTGAGACAGAGTTTATATTCAGAATGACCAATCAGGACGAAAAACATCGGGGTGGTGATGGGTTTGCTTTTGTAATCCACAACAATGCGCTGGACGAACGAGGTGGCTTTGGAGACAGTATTGGTTACAAGGGACTGAGCGGAGGTGTGGCCATTGAGTTTGATACCTACGACAACAATGAAGGCAGCCGAAATCACATTACTTTGAGTTATTACGACCCCTCCTACAACGGATTCAGAAGACATGCCACCGTTCATGAAATCCCCGAGATGAGCGATGGCCGGGATCACTTTGCGAGAATAGAATACAAAGATGGGTTCCTCACCTTTTATTTAGACAGTTACATTTTTCCGGTTTTATCCTCCCGACTGGATCTGCAGGAAATTCTCCATTCCGATAAGGCTTGGGTGGGATTTACCAGCGCTACCTCTTTTGCCTATGCCGACCACGATATCATCCGATGGAAGTTGGGAGAATTCTTACCGCCTCCTAATTTGGAAATAGAAAAAGTCGCCGTAAAGCCCAAATACACGATAGAAGTAAAAAGCCGGGATCTCAAATTAAGTGTTTGGGATCACAATCAGATAGATGGTGACATTATATCCCTGAAAGCGGGCGAACAATGGTTGATCACGGAATACGAACTGGTGAGGAGAAGAAAGACAGTGCCCTACACTTTTACCGGTTTTTCTACAACCGTTATCCTCTACGCTCACAACCTGGGCGAGATTCCACCCAATACCGCTGCTATTGCCATAGACGATGGATTTGAAACCCAAACCATTTCTCTGGAAGCCGATATGGAAAACAGCGAAGCCATCGAGATTATTTACGCCGGGGATTGATCTCTTTTTTAAAGATTGCCGGAACGATAATTTTGAACCTGAGAGCCGATTCTTTGCATTCGGGGATAAACCAATCAGAT
>SKYC01000238.1 GCA_007128085.1 Saprospiraceae bacterium
ATCAACCCGGATCGAAAAATAATCGGTAAAAACCTGAAAACTTTTCAGATCGAAACCATTATCAACAGAGACAAAGAGAGAAGAGGGGCATCGTAGGTATGCCCAGAGGCGAAACAAACCGATTGGTCAAAAAAGTACTATTTTGCAGCTTGTTGTTACCGCAACAAGCTGCTTTTTTTTATGTTAGAAATGTACGGGCTGGTCACAGGAATCCATATACAAAAAGATACCCAGCTTACATTGGGTTCTTCAGACACCACCCACAGTTTAAAAAAATAAAAAATGACCATGAAACACGAATATAAATTGACCGGAATGACCTGTACAAGTTGCGAAGAGAAAGTTCGCACGGCTCTGCAAAAAATTCCCGAAATCCAAAACGTTGAGTTGTCTCACAAAAAGGATTCAGCAAAAATTACCATGAGCAGTCACCTTCCTCTTTCTGCATTGCAAGACGCCCTGCAGCCGCTGGGTGATAAATACGAAATTACGGGTACCGAAAGCATTGAACATAAAGGGAGTGAAGCCGACGATCATTCACGAAGCTGGCTGGAAACCTATAAGCCCATTCTTTTGATATTTTTCTACCTTCTCGGCGTAAGCCTTTTGGTACAGTGGTATCGGGGCGAGTTTCAACTTATGAACTGGATGCACCATTTCATGGCCGGTTTTTTTCTGGTCTTCTCCTTTTTTAAAATGCTCAATCTCAACGGGTTTGTAAGTTCTTACCGCATGTACGATGTCATTGCCAAACAGTTTCCGGCCTGGGGTTACGTGTACGCCTTTACCGAACTCGCATTGGGAGTCGCTTTTTTGATTCACTTCGCTCCGTTGATTACCTATTCGGTGACTTTTGTTGTAATGACAGTGAGTATTATCGGGGTACTCAAGGCTGTTTTAGATAAAAAGCGCATTCAGTGTGCCTGCCTGGGCGATGTATTTAAACTCCCCATGAGCACGGTGACAATTATAGAAGATGGACTCATGATCGCAATGAGTGCCTTTATGATCTTTCAGGTATTGTAAATCCCAAAGAACAGCAAAACCCATGAATGAGGATCTCGCGAATTGCCATAGAAGCATTGCACCCCTTATCCACCGAACCCCGGTATTGACCTCTCGTTTGCTCAATCAAATGTTGGGAATGGAGGTGTATTTTAAATGTGAAAATTTCCAGCGAATGGGCGCTTTTAAAATGAGGGGTGCGGTGTACGCCATTCAGAAACTAAGCACTGAAGAAAAAAATAAAGGGGTGGTTACTCACTCATCCGGCAATTTTGCTCAGGCATTATCTCTGGCCGCCAAAAGCCTTGAAATCCCGGCCTATGTCGTCATGCCCACCAACGCCCCCGAGGTAAAAAAAGAGGCCGTCAGATCTTACGGTGGAACCATCACCGAATGCACCCCTGATTTAGAGTCGAGACAAAAAACTACCGCGGCAATTATCGCTGAAAAAGGCGCTGTTTTTATACATCCCTCTAACGATTACCACGTCATACTCGGTCAAGGAACGGCAGCAAAAGAATTGCTGGAAGACCATCCGGACCTCAGTTTCATTTTTGTGCCCGTTGGAGGGGGTGGTTTGATAGCGGGAAGCTGCCTTGCTGCAAAACACTTTGGAAATCAATGCGCTGTAATTGGCGGTGAGCCAGAAAATGCAGACGATGCCTACCGATCCCTGAAAAGCGGAAAAATAGAAAGCAATATAAATCCCCAAACCATAGCCGACGGCTTGCGCACAGAGCTTGGAACAATTAATTTCCCCATTATAAAAGGGGGTGTTAAAAAAATCATTCGGGTCTCTGAAAGTGAAATTATCACTGCCATGAAATTGATTTGGGAAAGGATGAAGATTGTCGTGGAGCCTTCCTCCGCTGTGGCGCTGGCTGCTCTCATCAGGGAAAAGTCTCAGTACCGGGGTGCCCGCGCAGGAATTATCCTTTCCGGAGGAAATGTAGACTTAAAAAAACTGCCGTTTTAAATACCCGAAAACAGAAAAACCTCAACGCTGAATTCCATTGGATTAAAAATATTTTCCTTACAGTTTTCTTAAAATTTCGCCTTTTTTTATTATCTTTAGGGTTCTGCTTTTTTAACTGAATTTCTAACTGAACCTAAAACCAAAAAGATAATGAAAATCTTTACGCTATCTATTTTTACAAGTCTCATCACTCTAATTTTTATAAGTACTTCAGCATTTTCAAATACCGACAGTTTATTTGCGGGCGGCAGCGGAACAGAAATGGAGCCGTATCTCATTGAGAATGCAGAGCACCTGTACAACGTCCGACATTTTTTGGATGCCTATTTTCTCCAAACTTCGGATATCGATCTCGACACATTGGACTACACCCTGGGTACTGGTTGGGAACCCATCGGCAGTTGCGACCAATCCCTGGAAGGGATTCCCTTCAGCGGACATTACGATGGGGGTGGCCACTCCATTTCTAACCTATTTATTGACCGCAGCGACTCTATTCCTGCCGGCTTATTTGGGTGTACCCAAACCGCAGTATTTAAGAATTTAGAATTACTCAATGTTGAAATTACCCACCCTTTCTGGGG
>SKYC01000279.1 GCA_007128085.1 Saprospiraceae bacterium
CTCTCATTTAAAGCTCACGCATCTAATTACAGAGAGCTTCCCACAGGACATTCCCGAATTTCATAGAGAAAACTGCCTTTGGGGCTGGAAATGGTTTATTAAACGGAGTTTAAAGGATTATTTGGAGGGTGAAAATTGAGTTTAGTGACCGGAGCAGTCTTTATAGTAGAGGGAAATACGGTAGAAAAACTCCATTTTCAATTTCACCATTGAGAAAAGCGATATAAAGAGGGACGCCAGGTGGAACGATCCGGGTAATTGTGTTTTATAGTTGGAGGTGAACCGATGGTTATTAAGTGTTTCGGATTAGGCACATGACTGATAATGTAAACTCATTTAACAAATTGGGATGAGGTAAGGACAAGTTAATAAGGATTTGAAAACCTAAGGATTTTGGGATTTTATGTCTCAACCTGAATGCAAGTTTATAAAGATGCCGGTCATACTGCTTGGTGTTTGACAGTTTAATCAAACCCGAACGAGCAAAGCCAGTAGATAACAATTGAAATAAAGTTCTTTAGTGTTCAATTAATTTGGTAAGAAGCAAAAAAAAGCCACAGAGTGGCGACACCTTTGTAGTAAATTTAACGATCAAATACTCCAGCCACAGAGTGACGACATCTTAATCTTATCACCTCAGCCTTCTTTTCTCCATACATTGCCAATTATTATTCAATAGCCTAATTCGATAAGTGGTTTATGGTTGTAGTAGGATGGGGTAAAAAATGAGCGAATGGAAAGGCAGGAACAAAAATATTTTGTAATTTTGGTGCCGGATTCAAAAAGTTGGGTACAATGAAAAAGTGGTTTCTCATACTGTCGGCCCTGGTTGTCTTACTTCTGGCCTATGGCATTTGGGCATTTCAAATGGAATTTTCAGTGGAACCTGAATTGGAATTGGGCGCAGATACGCCCGAAAATCTGATTCGGGAGATCTACAACCCCGTTTTTGATGATACCGTTACTTTTCTAAAATTTTCCGCAGAAACCGGAGGTGCCTATACCCTGCTCGAAATCGACCTGGCTCCCGGCGGTGGGAATGCCACCCACCTGCACAATCGCTTCAGTGAAACCTTCATTCCGATCGAAGGGGATTTGGGCGTGGAACACAAGGGAGAAGATATGGTGTTACAGCCGGGAGAGGAGCTGATAGTGGCTCCCGAAGCCACTCACCGATTCTACAATCCCGGTGAGGGGCGCATTCTTTTTCAGGTAAAAATCGAGCCGGGAAGTGCCGGCTTTGAAAAGGCGCTCTATTTGTTGTACGGACTTACCCGCGATGGTTATGCCCGTGAAGATGGCATGCTTGAAGATTTCAATCACACCGCGCTTTTTCTAAAATTAAGTGATACGAGGGTTCCCGGGCTCCTCAATCTGCTGAATCCCTTTTTTAAAAGGGCGGCCAATAAAATGGAATCATCAGGTGAGGCCGAAGAGTTGCTTCAAAAGTATTATTACAGCCACACAAAATCCCCTGTGGATACACTTTCCAAAAAGGTAGAGCCTCAAAAAATAGAGGAATAGACATATTCATTCTGCCTTCACAAATTCAATTCACTTACCCGGGATTTTTTTCGATTTTGTACCCATGTATTAAAAAAATTACGTACTTTACCCTGTATCTTGATCACTTTTGGGACGATAAGAACCATCATTCACCTTAATCCGAAAAGTAAAGCCGGATATTTCCATGGCTTCGGATGTGTATTTTTCAATCTAAAGGAATATAATCTATGAAAGTCATTAAACTCACTCTAGTATTGCTGTTTGCAATGACAGCAAACCTGGCTTACTCCCAGATTGGAGTCAGAGCTGGTGTAAACATTGCAACTCAAAGTGTCGATAAAGGCGATGACTGCGGATCCCTCATTGGATTAAACCTCGGGCTACTTTACGAACTTGTTTTGACGGACAACCTCAGTATTCAGCCGGAGATCCATTTCATTCAAAAGGGATCAATGGTTGACATTCACGGGTGGGCTGGTTCGGTGGAAGTCTCTACAAGATTAAACTATCTGGAATTGGCAGTGATGGGAAAATTCAATATTTTGGATATTGGCCGCCACGGAGGGTTATACCTGGGTCTTACCCCGTATTTGGGATATGGCCTAAACGGAGTCACTAAATTTGATGATGAATCGGAAAGTGAAGACATCGATTTTGACGACGACGAGATAAACAGAATGGATTATGGGGTTGGTTTTGGAGTCGGTGCGTCCTATGGAAGATTGTTTCTTGATGTGCGATACAACCTTGGACTTTCTAATTTTGATAACAGTGCACTGGACATTGACATCAAAAATCGCGGAATTTTAATCGGCCTGGGATATAAATTTTAAGCGGGCTCGATTGACAATTATTTGGATTTAAGGGGGTGGCATTGTGTCATCCTTTTTTTAATGTACCTTGCTTGTAACTATTATAGGGTAAGTAACTTTTAGGAGTCTTGCCCATGAAGCTAATGGTCTTATTTTATTGCTAAACCCAAATTATTCATGAGTACTTTGCCCGTATAGAGTAGAAAAAGCCCAAGTAAAAATTGATTCTTTCTTAAAATTGGATTA